>JBKPBQ010000021.1:0-8203 GCA_046726955.1 Acidobacteriota bacterium | reverse complement strand
GCCACGTGGTCGGCGGTCGTCGCCGCGTCGCGGCAGGCCGGGCCCCGACAGTGGAGCAGCCACTGCGGAGGCGCGCCCCTCTCGGCGCACTTCGTGTGGGGGAGCGACGACCGCCGCGTCTGGTCGTGTCCGCGCCACGCCGGGCCCTCGGCGTCGTGGACGCGCGACTGGCCCGCCGCCGCCCTCGCCCGCGCGTTCGGCGGACGCGTGCTCTCGCTCGACGTCGAAGCCGACGACGTGTGGTCGCTCCGCGTGCGGACCGAGCGCGGCCTCGAGGGCTTCCGGTTCGACGACGCGCGGCGGCGCCTGGCCGCGGCCCTCGGGGGCGAGCCCCTGCCGAGTCCGGCGACGCGTGTGTCGCGCGTCACCGACGGCTTCCGCGCGGAAGGCGTAGGCCGCGGGCACCGCGTCGGCCTCTGCCTTGCAAATTGAAGCGCGACCTGGAGTAGACTTACCGGCCTCGTTCGCGCACACAACCGACCGCACAAGGGGGCCGGTGGACATCGAGAACCTCAGCCACGACAAGGGAGCTCGGGCCGCGCTCCTCCGCCAGGACGCGGAGCGGAACCCGGCGGTCCAGCTCCTCATCGATCCCGACTCCGGCCGCATCGTCGAAGCCAATCCCGCCGCCTGCACGTTCTACGGCCTTGCCCACGCGGAGCTGCTCTCGCGGCGCATCTCCGAGATCCACGCGCTCGACCCCGACCGCCTGCAGGGAGCGATCACCCAGGCCGCGGCCGGGCAGCGCAGCCGCTTCCTCGTCACGCAGCAGCTCGCCTCCGGCGAGAGGCGGGACGTGGAGGTCCACTCCGGACCCGTCGAGGTCGGAGGGCGCCGGCTCCTCTTCTCGATCGTGCACGACGTCTCCGACCGCACGCGCGCGGAGGAGGCGCTCTACAGGACCGAGCAGGCCTTCGCGGCCGCCCTCGACGGCATGGCCATCCTCCGCGCCGACGAGACGTACGTCTACCTGAACGACGCGCACGCGCGGATGTACGGCTACGAGCGGCCCCAGGAGCTGCTGGGCCGGAGCTGGCGGCTGCTCTACGGTACCGACGAGGCGAGGCGCGTCGAGCAGGAGATCCTGCCCGCCCTCTGGCGCGACGGCCGCTGGCGCGGGGAAGCAGTGGGCCGCCGGCGCGACGGGTCCTCCTTTCCGCAGGAGCTCTCGCTCGCCGCGATCGCGGGGGGCGGCCTCGTGTGCGTCGTCCGCGACATCTCGGAGGCGAAGCACGCGGAAAGGCTGCAGCGCGCGCTCTACCGCATCGCGGAGACGGCGTCCGCCGTGGAGGACACGGACGCGCTCTATCCCGCGCTCCACGGCATCGTGGCGGAGCTCATGTACGCCCGCAACTTCTACATCGCGCTGCAGGACGAGGAGGGCGGTCTTCGCTTCCCCTACTTCGTGGACGAGACCGAGCCGGCGCCGCCGCCCCGCCCGCCCCGTCGCGGCCTGACCGAGCTCGTCCTCCGCACGGGGGCGCCGCTCCTCGCCACGCCCGACGTCATGACGCGCCTCCTCGACGACGGCGAGGTCGAGCTCGTGGGCGCTCCCTCCGTGGACTGGCTGGGCGTGCCGCTGAAGCGCGGAGATCGGGCCTTCGGCGTGCTCGCCGTGCAGAGCTACCGGGAGGACGCGCGCTTCACGGACCGCGACCGCGAGGTGCTCACGTTCGTCTCGCAACACGTGGGCGCGGCCATCGACCGCCGGCAGGCCGCGGACCGGGTGCGCGAGAGCGAGGCCCGCTTCCGCACGCTCGCGGAGACGGCGCCCTGCGCGATCACGATCGACCAGTCCGGGGAGTGCCGCTACGCCAACGCCGCCGCCGGCGCTTTGAGCGGGTACGCGCCCCGCGAGCTCGAGGGCATGAACCTCGTCGAGCTCGTCCACCCCGACCACCAGGACCAGGTCCGCGAGCGCGTGCCGCGCCCTCCCGGGGAGTTTCCCGCGCACTACGAGCTGCGCATCGTCCGCAAGGACGGCCAGGAGCGATGGCTGGACTTCTGCGCGAGCACGATCGAGTACGGCGGGAAGACGGCGACGCTCGGGGCCGCCTTCGACGTCACGGACCGGAAGCGCGCGGACGAGCAGATCCGCAACCTCGCCTACCACGACGCGCTCACCGGCCTGCCCAACCGCCTGCTCTTCCGCGACCGGCTGAGCCTCGCCGTGGCCCAGGCCCACCGCTCGCGCCAGAAGCTCACCGTGCTCTTCATCGACCTCGACCGCTTCAAGGTCATCAACGACTCCCTCGGCCACCTCCTCGGCGACCGCGTGCTGCAGACGGTCTCCGCGCGGCTGCAGGCCTCCGTGCGAGAGGGAGACACGGTGGCCCGGGTGGGCGGGGACGAGTTCATCCTCATCCTGCCCGGCGTCGAGCGTCCGCTCCAGATCGCTCGCGTCGCCGAGAAGATCTGTGACGCGCTCAAGGAGCCGCTCGTCCTCGACGGGCACGAGCTCTTCGTGACCGCGAGCATGGGGATCAGCGTGTACCCGGACGACGGGGAGGACGCGGAGGCCCTCACGAAGAACGCGGACGCCGCGATGTACCGCGCGAAGGAACAGGGACGCAACCGCTACCAGCTCTTCACCGCGGCCATGAACGCGGGGGCGGCGGAGCGACTCGCCCAGGAAGGGCGGCTCCGCCGGGCCCTGCGCCGGGGCGAGCTCGGCGTGCACTACCAGCCGGTGGTGGACCTCGCGAGCGGACGCATCGAGGGCGTCGAGGCCCTCTTGCGCTGGAACGACCCCGGCCGCGGGCTCGTTCCCGCCGCCGAGTTCCTCGCCGTCGCGGAGACAACGGGGCTCATCGTCCCCATGGGGGCGTTCGTGCTGCGTACGGCCTGCGCGCAGGCGCGGATGTGGCAGACGCGCGGCCACGCCGGGCTGCGCGTCTCCGTGAACCTGTCCGCGCGCCAGCTCCGCCAGGCCGACCTCCCCGCGCTCCTCGCCGACGTGCTCCGCGAGACCGGCCTCGACGCGCGCCACCTCGACCTGGAGATCACGGAGAGCCAGGCCATGATGGGAGGAGACACCGCCCGCGCGGCCCTGGAGCGGCTGAAGACCCTGGGAGCGCGCGTGCTCGTGGACGACTTCGGCGTGGGGTCGTCCTCGCTCTCCCTGCTGAGGCGCCTCCCAGTGGACGCGCTCAAGATCGACCGCTCGCTCGTGCGCGAGCTGGGCACGCGCGAGGGGGACGCGGTCACGGCCGCGGTCGTCGCCCTCGCCCACGCCCTGGGCCTGCAGGTGGTGGCCAAGGGCGTCGAGACGGAGGAGCAGCGGGCCTTCCTCGCCGCGCGCGGCTGCGATCGCGTGCAGGGCCACCTCCTCGGCGAGCCCGTCTCCGCCGAGGCCTGCGCGGCGTTCCTCGCGCGGCGGGGCTGATTCCCCAGGGCTATACTCGCCCCATGGGAATCGCGACCGACTGCATCCACGCCGGCCAGGAGCCCGACCCCACCACGGGGGCGGTGAGCACGCCGATCTACCAGACCTCGACCTACGTCCAGGAAGGGATCGGCCAGCACAAGGGCTACGAGTACGCGCGCACGCACAACCGCACGCGCCGCGCCCTCGAGATGAACCTGGCGGCGCTCGAGGGAGGCAGCGACGCGTACTGCTACGCCTCGGGCATGGCCGCCACCCAGGCCGTGCTGACGATGGTGAAGGCGGGAGACCGGGTCGTCGTCTCCGACAACGTCTACGGGGGCACGCACCGGCTCTTCACGAAGATCCTCACCCGCTACGGCGTGGAGTTCGCGTTCCTGGAGGCGACGGACGCGCGCGCGTTCGACGCGGCCGCGGGGAGCTTCAAGCTGCTCTGGATCGAGACCCCGACCAATCCCTTGATGAAGGTCTGCGACATCGCGGCCCTCGCGGAGGTCGCGCACCGCCGGGGGGCGCTCTTCGTCGTGGACAACACGTTCATGAGCCCGTTCTTCCAGCGTCCCCTCGCGCTCGGCGCCGACATCGTCGTGCACTCGACGACGAAGTTCCTGAACGGGCACTCCGACAGCGTGGGCGGGGTAGCGGTGGTGAAGGACAAGGCGCACGCGCAGTGGCTGCAGTACGTCCAGAACGCGGCGGGGGCCATCCTCTCGCCTTTCGACTCCTGGCTCGTGCTGCGGGGCACGAAGACGCTCGCCCTGCGCATGCCGAAGCACGAGGAGAACGGCCGCGTCGTGGCCAAGTTCCTCCGCGAGCAGAAGAAGGTCCGCAAGGTCTACTGGCCGGGCTTTCCCGACCACCCCGGCCACGACTTGCACAAGCGGCAGGCGAGCGGCTTCGGGGCCATGATCTCCTTCGACGTCGGCGACCGCGAGGCCGCGCAGCGGCTGCTGCGGACGGTGCGGCTCTGCTCGCTCGGAGAGAGCCTGGGGGGCATCGAGACGCTCATCTCGCACCCCGCGACCATGACCCACGCCGGCTACACGCAGGCCGAGCGCGACCAGCTCGGCATCGGCGACGGGCTCGTGCGGATCAGCGTGGGCTGCGAGGACGCGGAGGACTTGATCGCGGACCTGCGGAAGGCGATCGACGCCGTCTAGCGGTCAGCTCGAGGGCGGGCCGTGCCGGTCGGCCGGCTGATCCCAGCGTTGGGAACTGGTTCCGGAACCAGTTCGGATTCTTCATCTCCTTGCTTCAAGTCACTTCTCAAGCAACACCGTCCGGACAGTGTTGCTTGAGAATCTACTTCAGGTCACTCGTTGCGGTAGGGACGCTGTCATCGCCATACCCTCTGGCTCTGGTCCCAGCGGATCAGGGTGTCCCGGCACCTGAAGGTTGCCTCGGTCTCGCGGCTCAATATCCCTTCCGAGTGCTGGACGTCGCCTACTTCTCCTGCGCGACGCTCTCGTCGAGCCACCGCAGGTAGGCGGAGCTCCCCGCTTCGATCGGCACGGCCACGACCTCAGGCACCTCGTAGGGGTGCAGGGCGAGGATCGCCTCCCGCAGCGCCTCGAAGCGCTCCGCGCGCGTCTTGACGACGAGCAGGCGCTCCTCGTCGCGCTCCAGGGCACCCTTCCACCGGTAGATCGAGCGCACGCCGGGCAGCACGTTCACGCAGGCGGCGAGGCGCTTCTCCACGAGCGCCTCGGCGATCCTCTCCGCGTCCTCCGCCCGCGCCACCGTGGTGAGCACGAGCAGGCGCTCCCTCACCCCTTGCCTCCGCCCTCGATCACCTTCCACTGCGCCGCCGTCAACGGCACGACGGAGAGCCGGCCCTGGCGCACGATGGGGCTGTCCTTGAATGCGGGGTGGGCCTTCATCTCCGCGAGCGTCACCGGACGGGGAAGGCGGGAGACCGCCTTCAGGTCCACCACCACGAGCGCGGGATAGCGGCCCTTGGGATCGCGGTAGAACTCCTTCGTGACCTCGGCGATCCCGACGGCCGACTTCTCGTCGCCCGTGTGATAGATGACCGCCCGATCGCCCTTCTTCATCTCGCGGAGGTTGCGGAGGGCGGCGGGGTTCTTCACCCCGTCCCACACCGTCTGACCCTCCTTCTCGAGGTCCGAATAGTTGTAGGACGACGGCTCCGTCTTCAGGAGCCACATCGCGCACCTCCCGGCCGCGCCCCCCTTGCCGTGACCCCGCCATCATAAGCCGCCCTCCGTCCGTCGCAGAAAACGATTGACAGCGCGGGGAGCGGCCGCTAGTCTTACAGTGTTTTTCTTGAAAGAACTGTAAGACCCGACTGATGCTCAGCGCGGAAGCGATCCGCCAGCGCGTGCAGGAACGGCTCGAGGAGCAGCGCGCTCTCGTGCGCGACCTCCTCGAGCGCCGCGAGCAGCTCCGGGGGTCGCTCTTCGCGCGCTACGGGGTGTGCGGCAAGGAGAGCTGCGTGTGCCGCACCGGGCGGCGGCACGGGCCCTACTACGTGCTGTCCACCCGCACGGGAGGCAAGGGCGGCTTCGCCTACCTCGAAGGGGCGCGCGCCGAGGAGGCGAGGGCGCTCGTCGACCGTCATCGGCAGTTCAAGGCCGGGCTGCGCCGGCTCCGCAAGATCAACGCGGAGCTCATGACGCTGCTGCGGCGCTACCAGGGGGCGATGGCGCGGCAGGGGGGCCGGAGGGTCGGCCTGAGCGCCCAGGCGACTGGCTAGAAAAGTGAGGTATAGTAATAGCTTAAGGCTAGTACTTAAAGAAACGGATCAGCTCTTGACGCGCGAGGACCGCCCGAGCGAAGCCGGCCTGCGGAAGAAGGCGATCGCCCTCGGCTCGATTATCGCCCTCGTCGCCCTCGTGGTCGGCTCGTTCTTCGGAGACCGCGGCTTCCTGCGCATGGTGGCACAGCGCGAGCGCACGGAATCGCTGCGGCAGGAGATCGAGGAGCTCCGGAGCGAGAACGGACGGCTCGCCGCCGAGATCGTCGCGCTCAAGTCGGATCCGCGCGCGGTCGAGAAGCTCGCCCGCGAGGAGCTCGGGCTCGCGCGTCCCGGCGAGACCGTGTTCCTGATCCACGAGCCGGACGCGTCGCGACCGTAGCCGACCTCGCTCGGACCCGCATAAAAAGCGGCTTTTCTGCGAATCGTGCTTGACAGGGGCGCGAAAAACCCGTGTAGAATGGCCAGCCTTTCGACAGTCCACCCCGGACCGACAAGGTGACCCGACTCAGGAGGAATGAACTAGATGGCAAAGGCGATGACGAAGACGAAGATCGTGGCGGCCCTCGCCGAGGAGGTCCAGGTCCCGAAGAAGACTTCGGCGGCCTACCTCGAGGCCTTGGCGAACCTGTCCTACAAGGAAGCCAAGAACGGCTTCACGATCCCGGGGGTCGGGAAGCTGGTCGTCCGCAGCTACAAGGCCCGAATGGGGCGCAATCCCCAGACCGGTGAGCCGATCAAGATCCCGGCTCGGCGCCGGCTCAAGTTCGTGGTGGCCAAGGCTGCCAAGGACTCCGTCCTCAAGTAGAAAGGGAGATCCCGGGGGGCGCGAGGAGACTCTCCTCGCGCCTTCGTCTTTTTCGGGCCTCTTCGCTAGCCGCCATGCGGACGTTCGGCGCCACCCGCGTAGACCTCGCCCGCGGGGACCTCACCCGCGAGACGACGGATGCGATCGTCAACGCCGCCAACTCCTCGCTCCTGGGCGGCGGCGGGGTGGACGGTGCCATCCACCGCGCCGGGGGGGCGGCGATCCTCGAGGAGTGCCGGGGGATAAGGGCCGCTCGCGGCCCGCTCCCCGCGGGGGAAGCCGTGATCACGGGGGCCGGGGACCTCGCGTGCCGGCACGTGATCCACACCGTCGGACCCGTCTGGCAGGGCGGCGGCGCGGGCGAGGCGGAGACGCTCGCCCGCTGCTACCGGTCGAGCCTCGCCCTCGCCGTCTCCGCGGGCTTGCAGTCGATCGCCTTCCCCAGCATCTCCACCGGCGCTTACGGCTATCCCGTCGCCGAGGCCGCGGCCGTGGCCACCCGTGCCGTACGCGAGGAGCTCGAGCGCGGCTCGCCGCTCACCCTGGTGAAGTGGGTCCTCTTCAGCGACCGGGACCTCGAGGCCTACCGCACAGCGCTGCAGAACGCCTGAAGCCGGTTGGTGTTGCGGACCGGAGTCGTGTGGTTCAAGGCGCGCGCGCCTCGCGGTAGCGCGCGACTGTACGGTGAATGCCGATGGCGAGCGCGGCGCCCGGGCGCCGGGCTCGCCCAGGCTGGAGCGCGCGAAGCGAGTGCCGCGCGCCCAACCGGCACACGACTTACTTCAGCACCCGCCGGATCTCGCCCTCCAGGCCGGCCACGAAGGCGTCGAAGTCCGCCTCCGAGTCCACGACGATCTCGATCTTCCCGTTCGGCATCCGGCGCACGCGGCCGGGATGGCGCGGCATCAGGGGGATGACGAGCGCCTCGCGCGAGACGCCCATGGGATCGGTGACCGCGAAGATCCTCTCGATCTCGCGGAGCGTCACTTCCTTGAGCACCCCCGTAGCTTCCCGGCAGGTGCTCTGTCCGTCAAGAGCTTCCCGGGCCCCGGCCGGCCCTGCTAGAGTGCGCGAATGGCGGAAGCGGCCGTGGAGACACCGCGCGCGACCCTCGACGAGGTGCTCGCCCGCGTCCTCGACGTCGTCCGCGACCTCGCCCGCGAGTCCGGCGGCAGCCGGGCCCTCCGCGCGGTGGCCCCCGACTCGTCGCTGGAGCGCGAGGTCGGCCTGGGGAGCCTCGAGCGGGTAGAGCTGCTCGTCCGGCTGGAACGGGCCTTCGGCCGCTCGCTCGACG
>JBKPBQ010000020.1:0-6760 GCA_046726955.1 Acidobacteriota bacterium | reverse complement strand
CTGCCCTCGGAGGCGTTCGAGGTCTCGAGGACGACGCCGCCGCCTTCGACCGTCACGGCTTCCTCGAGAGCCCCCACCTCCAGGTTGTGGTCCATGGTGAGAAACTGCTGAGTGCCGATGTGCACGCCCTTGTGCTCGATGGTCTTGAAGCCCTGCATCGTCACCTTGACGGTGTAGTTCCCCGGCTCGACCTGGACGAAGGCGTACTCGCCCGCGTTGTTGCTGGTCGTGGTCCGGGTGGTGCCGTTGGCCTCGTTGGTCATGGTCACGGTGGCGCCGGCCACGACACCTCCCGACTCGCGCACGGCGCCTCGCAGCCCGCCGTGATACGTCTGGGCCAGCAAGGGCACCGCCGCGGCGAAAGCCGCGAAGCCCAGTGCCAGCCGCCTAGCCAACCTCATCATAGGCAACCTCCCCCGGAAGTCGCCGGAGTCCCAATGGGCTTCCCCGGTCTGGAAAAACGCACTTTTAACCAAAATGACGGAAAACTTTGGGTCACCTTGTACGACCTGGAAGGCCTTCAGGTCAAGCGATTTTCTCGAATGGCTCCGATCGATCGGGTGCCTTGGGGGATATACTCCCCGCCCTGCCGCCAGATCCCCAGCTCGCGCGGCCCGCGCTCAAGAGGCAGCTCGGCCCCCTGGCCGTGGCCGCCCTGGTCGCGGGAGACATGCTTGGCACGGGCATTTTCTTCACCCCCGGGGAGCTCGCCGCCGTCGCCCAGTCCCCCGGCCAGGTCTACTTCTTCTGGGGGCTCTGCGGGACGATCACCCTCTGCGGGGCTTTGACCCTCGCGGAGCTCGCGACCCTCCTGCCGCGCGCGGGCGCGACCTACCACATCATCCGGGAGGGCTTCGGGCCGTTCTGGGCCTTCGTCAAGATCTGGGTGGAGCTCTTCGTAAGCGGCCCCGGCTCCGTGGCGGGAGTGGCCATCCTGTTCGGCGAGTTCGCCGTGCGCCTCCCCGGCCCCGCCGACCGGATCTCGCCGGCCGCGTTCGGGGCCGCCGCCATCGTCGTGTTCATGGCGGTCAACCTGCAGGGCATCCAGTGGGGCGGCCGCACGCAGGTCGTCCTCACGACGGTCAAGATCGTCGGCTTGCTGTCGCTCGTCGCGGGCAGCTTTTTCTTCGCCGCCCCCGCTGCGTCTTCCGCGGCGAGCGCCGGTGGCGACGCGACCAGCCTCGCCGGCTTCGTACGGCTGGTCGGCCTCGGAGTCGCCGCGGTCCTCTTCACCTATGACGGCTGGGTGGACGTGACGCACGTGGCGGGCGAGGTCGAAGAGCCCCGGAAGCGCCTGCCCGCGGGCCTCGGGCTCGGCGTCCTGGGGATCACCATCCTCTACCTGGTGGTCAACTACGCGTTCCTCCGCGTGGTTCCGCTCGAGGCCATGCGCGCGGCGCCCTCGACGGTTGCGGCCACCGTCGCCGAAGCCGCTTTTGGTGCGTCGGGTGGCCGGCTCGTGAGCGCGCTGATCATGTTCTCGATCCTCGGCGCGCTCGGCGGTCTCGTCATGACCCTGCCCCGCCTCTACTACGCGGCCGCGGCCCAGTACGACGAGGCGACCGTCGGCCTCTGGTGCCACCCGTTCTTCCGCGCCCTCTCCCGCATCTCGTCGCGGAGCGTGCCGGCCGGGTCCGTCGTCTTCTCCGCCGTGCTCTCGATCGTCGCGCTCTTCTTCTTCGGCGCGTTCAGCCGCATCGTGACGTACTTCGTCGTGCCCCTGCACTTCGTCAACATCCTGCTCGTGGCCTCGGTCTACAGGCTGCGGCGGCGGACGGCGGCGGACCCGTCCTCGTACCTGACGCCCGGCTATCCGTGGGTGCCGGCGATCTACGTCCTCGTCCTGGTGCTCTTCCTCGGGAGCGCGATCGTCTACAACCCCCGGGACACGCTCATCGGGATCGCGATGACGGCCACGGCCGTACCCGTGTACCTGGGGATCTCGAGGGCGGCGGCAAGAGGCTCGACACCGTAAGCAGCCCCGAGCGGTCCGGCCCGTAACGCGGCCGTATAATCCCGAAGCTCCTCGCTAAAGGGTGGGCCGCCATGCTGGCCGCGGGAACGCGCGTGGGCCCCTACGAGATCGTCTCCTGGCTCGGGGCCGGAGGCATGGGCGAGGTCTACCGCGCCCGCGACACGAAGCTCCACCGGGAGGTCGCGCTCAAGACGCTCCCTGAAGAGCTGGCGCGCGACCCCGACCGGCTTTCTCGTCTGAGGCACGAAGCCCGCCTCCTCGCCTCGCTCAACCATCCCGGCATCGCCACGGTGCACGGCCTCGAGGAATTCGACGGCGGCGTGCCCGTTCTGGTCATGGAGCTGGTGGAGGGTGAGACGCTGTCGAGTCGTCCTCGCTCGGGCGTGCGCGAGGCCCTGAAAGTCGCGCACCAGATCGCCGTGGCTCTCGAGGCGGCGCACGAGAAGGGCGTTCTCCATCGCGACCTCAAGCCGGACAACATTCGCCTGGGCCCCGGCGGCCGGGTCAAGCTGCTCGACTTCGGTCTCGCGAAGGCGGTGCGGGGGGCGAGCAGCCTCGACTCCAAGCTCTCGACGGAGACGAATCTTTTCCAAAAAGGGGGCATAGCCGGGACGGCCGCGTACATGAGCCCCGAGCAGGCGCGGGGCCAGGAGGTGGACCGGAGGACCGACGTCTGGGCGTTCGGCTGCGTGCTTTACGAGATGCTGAGCGGCAAGAAGGCCTTCGCCGGCGCGACCTTTTCGGACACGCTGGCTGCGGTCCTCGACCGCGAGCCCGACTGGTCGGCGCTACCGAGAGACACGCCCAGGGGTGCCGTCCACCTGATGCGTCGTTGCCTCCGGAAGGAAAGAGAGGCGCGTCTCCGCGACATCGGGGATGTCCGGCTGGATCTCGAAGAGCTGTTGACCGCTCCGGAATCCGGCGAAGAGGCCGGGTCGACGTCGGCCGGAAACCTTCGAGCGGAAGCTCGGCCGTCGCTCCCATTGCGTCTGGCGCTGCTCGTCGGCGCGGGCGTGGCGGGAGCCGCCCTGTGGGCCCTCCTTGCCGGGAAGCCGTCGGCGGAGCGGCCCGTCGTGCGAATGGCAATACCGCTTCCTTCTCCGGAATCCATTGCCGGGGTGGTGGCGTCCGCCGTCGCCATCTCACCGGACGGCACCCAGCTCGCCTACGTCGCTTCACGGGGCGGCCGAGCGCAACTCTACTTGCGAGCCCTCGACCGCCTCGAGTCCAGAGCCATCCCGGGAACGGAAGGGGCGGACACTCCTTTCTTCTCTCCGGACGGGCAGTGGGTGGGCTTCTGCTCGCGCCTGGAGTCGAAGTTGAAGAAGGTGCCGGTGGGCGGTGGCACAGCCCTCACCATGGGCACCACCAGCGGGTTACCGCGCGGCGCGACCTGGGGTCCCGACGGCACCATCGTCTTCGCGCGCGATGCGGCGTCGGCGCTCTATCGGATGCAGGCCGACGGCGGGACCGGGGAGCCCTTGACCAAGCTCGAGGCCGCGCGCCACGAGACGAGCCATCGGCTGCCCGAGTTCCTTCCGGACGGCCAGGCTGTACTTTTCACCGTCAAGTTCGACGACACCACGATTTTCGATGAAGCGAGCATCGAGGTGATCTCTCTCCGAACCCTCAAACGCTCCGTGCTCATCGCCGGTGGCACCAATCCCCGCTACGCCGCCGGTCACCTCTTCTACGAGCGCGCCGGCTCCCTGTGGGCGGCTCCCTTCGATGCGCATGCGCTCGAGCTCACTGGCCCCTCGGCGCTCGTCGTCGAAGGAGTGGCGAACACGCCGGACTACGGGAGCGCAGACTTCGCCGTCTCGCGCGACGGGTCGCTCGTCTATGTGCCGGGAAAGGCGCGCGGCGTCGACCGCCGGCTCGTGCGGGTGACGCGGGCGGGAAAGGTCTCGCCGCTCGCCGAGTCCCGCCGAGGATTCGAAGACCTTCGGCTGTCGCCCGACGGGCGGCGCCTGGCCGTCGACGTCGCCGGTGCGAACAATCAGATCTGGATCTACGACCTGGAGCGCGGAACGCTGAGTCCCCAGACGGTTCGGTTCAACAACATGACTCCGATCTGGACACCGGACGGACGCCGGCTCACGTTCGCCTCGGATCGCGAGGGTCCCTCGTTGAGCATCTTCTGGCAGCCGGCGGACGGCAGTGGCTCCACGGAGCGGCTCGCGACGAACCAGCAACACTGGGTCGGGCCCGTGGATTGGACCCCCGACGGCGAGACCCTGCTCGTCGAGGACTTCGTGACGCGCGGGCTCTGGGCGCTGCCCCTCAGGGGCGACCGAACGCCTCGCCCGGTCTTTCAAGGGCCGTTCAATCATCAGTTGAACGCCCGACTTTCGCCCAACGGACGCTGGCTCGCGTTCGTATCGAACGAATCGGGGCGGCCCGAGGTCTACGTCAGGGACTTCCCGGCCCTGGGGGGGCGCACGCTCGTTTCGACGGACGGCGGAGTGCTCCCCGCCTGGTCGAGGAACGGTCGCGAGCTCTTCTACCTCGAGCGCAATCGAATGATGGCAGCGACGGTCACGAGCGAAGGTGCCTTTGCGGCGACGAAGCCCCGTCCGCTCTTCGAATCAAAGATCCCGCCACCTCCCGACGGGGGCTATCAGGGCTACGACGTGACGCCGGACGGCGACTTCCTGTTCGTCGAGCCCGGTGAGTCTGACGCTCCGCAGACGCAGATCGACGTCGTCGTGAACTGGCTTCAGGAGGTCAGGCAGCGCGTCGCGGCCGCCCAGCGCTGACGCGAACATTGCCGCTGGGGCACGCGATCACAGCTCGCCGAGCGTCCGCAGCTTTCCGACGACTTCGGCAAGGATCGTCCTCGGTAACGGCTTGAGCGCTCGCACGAGCCGACGGTTGTCGATGGCCCGGCTCTGATCGATCATCACCTCGCACTCCGCGCGATTGCCGGCGATGCCACGCGGGAGAACGACGCGCAACAGGTTCTCGCCCGTAAGTCGCGTCGTGCACGGCAGGACCCACGTCGAGGGATGGCCGGCGTCGTTCAGAAGGTCCGTCTGGATGACGAGAACCGGCCGCACCTTGCCGGCCTCGGTTCCCGCGCGTGGATTGAGATCTGCAAGGTAGAGGACGCCTCGCCGGACCCTCACGACTCCGGGAGGCCCTCTCCGGCCAGATGATCGAGCTCGGCGAGTTCGCGCGAGACCGAGGCACGCGTCGCCCGCGAGGCGCGACGGTAGGAGTCGCGGAGGGCCTCGCGCTCGGTGGCGTCACGAAGGAGGCGCAGGCCCCGCCGAACCACCTCGACCTTGCTTCTGGCCTTGAGCTTCGCCTGGAGCTCCAGCACGACTTTAAGCTCCTCGGGGGGGAGGGTGATGCTCGACTTGGTATTGGATCTCATACTTCCATCATACCCCCAAGGGGTTCCCTCGTTGGCAAGGTGCCGGACGAGTCAGTAGACTCGCCCTGAGGACACTCCCTACCTTCCATGCCCTACGTGCCAAACGCCTACGGAAGCCTGAAGCGCGTGCTCATGCACCGTCCCGGGCCCGAGCTCGACAAGGTCACGAATGACAACCTGAAGGAGTTCAACTTCGCGCGGCCCGTCGATCGGGGGAGGTTCGTAGCCGACTACGACGCGATGCTGCGACGCTTCCAGGACGAGGGCGTCGAGACGTTGCTCCTCCGGGACGTCCTCGCAGGGGACGAGGACTCGCTCGGCTACATCGACCACCGGCCGAACATCACCTACACGCGCGACCTCGCCGCGGTCTTCTCGCGCGGGGCCGTCCTCATGCGGCCGTACCTCAAGGGTCGCTGGGGGGACCAGGAGATGCTCGGCCGCGCGTTTCGCAGGCTGGGAGTGCCCGTTCTGGGCGCGATCGAGCCGCCGGGATTCCTCGAGGGCGGGGGAGTGACGCTCATCGGCGAGGACATGGCGGTGGCCTCGCTCTGCGACCGCGCGAACGAGGAAGGCACCGCCGCGCTGCGCGAGATCGTCCTCGGCAAGGACGTGAAGTACTTCCTGGAGGTGCCGCTGCCCTTCGGGCACGTCCACATCGACGGCATCTTCATGGTGCTCGACGAGAAGCTGTGCGTGATCCACGAGCCGCCGCTCGGGCTCTTCCCCTGCCGGCTCTACGAGGCGGGGAAGGCGGAGCCGCGCCACGTGATCTTCGCGGAGTTCCTGGCCGCGCGCGGCTTCACCTGCATCCCCATCACGTACGAGGAGCGGAAGGGCGGCCACCTCAACGTCGTGGTCACCGAGCGCTCGAAGCGCGCGGTGGGCTTCGCGCAGGCGGAGCGCCTCAAGGCGGAGATGGCGAAGCACGGCTTCGAGCTGCTGACCTTCCCCTCGGACGAGCTGTTCATGGGCAAGGGCGGCGCCCACTGCATGACCTGCCCCGTGCAGGTGACCTGATCCGATGGAGGTCCGGGCCGCCGAGGTCGTCCTCCCCTGCCCGAACCTCGACGAGACGGTGGCCTTCTTCACCGACCGGCTCGGCTTCCGCGTAGCGGCGGTCGTGCCCGCGGACGATCCCTCGGTGGTCGTGGTCGAAGGCCACGGGGTGCGCCTTCGTCTGCAGCGAGGAGGCGTCGGCTCTCCCGGAGTCCTCCGCCTCCTCTGTGATGATGGCGCGGACGGGGGTTCGGAGCTTCTGGCTCCCAATGGCACGCGCATCGAGCTCGTGCCCAGCGACCCGCCGCTCCGCTTGCCGGCGCTGCGCCCGTCTTTCTCTCTCGCTCGGGGCGACGGCGCGGCGTGGCGGGTGGGACGGGCGGGAATGCGCTACCGCGACCTCATCC
>JBKPBQ010000019.1:0-7500 GCA_046726955.1 Acidobacteriota bacterium | reverse complement strand
GGCCAGAGCGCCGGCGGCGTCCGGCGGGCCCGTGTCCTCCTTGACGACCAGGCGAACCCCGGCGCGGTCGGCCGCGTCCTCGAGGAGGTCGCGGGCCCGGCGCGCGTCCTGGGCGGCCCGGAGGTAGTCCCAGCCCAGGAGCGCAGCCTGCGCGCGGCGGGCCAGCGCGTCCGCCGCCCGCACGAGGTCGGCCACCGCCGCGTCGTCGACGCGCGTGCCGAGCGCGCCGGCGAGCGCGTTCGCCCGGGTCAGGTAGCCCGCGGCCTCCCACCGGTACATGTTGTCGCGGTCGAACGTCCCGAAGGAGTTGCTGAGGGCGATGTCGTGCATCACGGTCGCGCTCTCGTCTCCGGTCCACGCGAAGAAGAGCGCCCCCGCGGCCTGGAAGTCCAGCCGCATCTCCGAGTCGTAGCCGTCGTGGGGGTGCGACAGGCCGAGGTGGTGGCCGACCTCGTGGATGCCGGTAGCCGTGAAGCCGAAGCCGGCCTCCCGCGCGTCGGTGCCGTCGAACATGAAGACCTGGGACGGCGCGCCCGTCGCCCAGTCGTCGTCGGCGAACCCGAGGAGACCGGCGAGGCCGGGGTCGTTGGTGTCGAAGGCGAGGAGCGCCTCCACGTGGTCGCCCCACGCGTAAGCGGGGACGAACTCGGCGAGCCGCCGCGTGAAGTGGCAGTAGAGCTGCGCGAAGGGATCGCCGAAGGGCCGCCAGCACGCCTGGTCGTCCACCACGTTCCCCACGAAGATGTCGAGGGCGAGCCGCGCCTCGCCGTCGAGGGAGTGGCGGCTCCGCCCGGTCTGCCACCGGTAGTAGGGCTCGAATCGGCGCCACTGCTCGCGGGCGAAGTCGGCGTCGAAGAAGCGGCTGGCGCTCGTCCCCGGCTCGGCCTCGAAGAGTGCTATGTGCGCGACCTTCGCCGCCCCTCCGCGGGGCGCCGTCGCCAGGGGGTCGTAGAGCGGCGAGGGCGTGAAGAGAAGGTCGATGCCGACGAAACGGGCGAGCCGGCCCATGTCCGTGGTGAGGAGGTCGGGGCGCCTGTAGCCGTCCACGCGGTACTCCCAGATCGGGGGGATCCGATAGTCGGCCTGCTCGTCCCCGTCGAGGTCGGCGTTGTCGAGGTCGTAGCCTCCGCCCCACGCCTCCGGCCCGGCCGAGAAGTCGTAGAACCACCTCCGGCCGTGGCTTCCGCCCCACGCCACCATCTTCCGCGAATCCCGGAGGCGGCCGAAGTTGTAGCCGGTGTCGGGATCGGGCTCGTCGGTCTTGGTGTAGACGTGGAACTCGAAGTCGTCGCGCCCGAACCAGTTCAGGAAGTAGAGCGTGTAGCCGCGTCCGTTGCTCGGGTCCGGGTCGTTCTCGCCGAGCCACCTCTCGACGAGCGGCCCGTCCACGTGCAGGACGCTCGCCGGCACGTCGAGCACGTTGCGGCTCTGCTCGTTGTAGAGCGTCTGGTAGAGGGTGCGTCCTTCGCGCACGCCGATCCTCTTGAGGTGCGCGAAGAGCGCGTCGTTGAAACGGCGGTCCTTGCGGGCTACGTCGTACCGAAAGCGGTACTCGAGGCCGAGCTCACGGCCGCGGCCGTGGAAGCGCGGGTAGCGAGCGACCGGACGGTACGTCCGCGGGAGCGAGCGGAGGAGGGCTTTCTCGTCGACCTCCTGGTCCTCGAACCCCACGAGCACGATCCGGACGGGCACGTCCACCGCGTGCACCACGACCTTGCCGGGCTGGAGGCCCGGAGGGACGGCGGGAGCGGCCGGCGCCACGGCGGCCAGGAGCGGAAAGACGGCGAGAGCGGGAAGCGGCGCCACGCGTCAGCCCTTCGCCTCCCGAGGGTCGTCCTCGGCGATCCCCGCGAGATGACGGGCCAGCTTCTTCTTTCCCTCGAGG
This sequence comes from Acidobacteriota bacterium, assembly GCA_046726955.1. Classification (GTDB taxonomy): domain Bacteria; phylum Acidobacteriota; class Vicinamibacteria; order Fen-336; family Fen-336; genus CAVPGH01. The sequence continues at coordinate 5,615 of JBKPBQ010000019.1, read as the reverse complement.
TCGAGGCCGCGCTCGATCTGGATGCGCTGCGCCTGCGGTGATCCCGCCCCGTGCAGCGACTCCGTCAGGTATCCCACGGCGTTGCGTCCCATCGTCATGTTCTCGATGAGCCGGAGCATGCGGATGCGCGCTTCGGTGGAGACGCCCGTGCGGCCCTTCAGGAACTTCCGGAGCAGCGGGCCCGTCGTCGGGCTCTCGAAGTCCTTCTGCGAGGGCAGTGTCGCCACGAGGCCGCCCGCCAGGTCCTGGGCGAGCCGCGCGAGCTCGTAGGGAAAGCGCGTGACGTTGTGCTTGCAGACGTTGGCGAGGAGCGGCTCGTTCAGGTAGTTGCCGGCGGCCGTCGGCTTCGACTCGAACGAGGAGGCGATGCCCGCCCCGTAGATCGTCTCGTTGAGGTGGGCCATCTCCACGAGCTTGTCGCGCACGTGCGAGGCCCGGGGGACTCCGTTCATGTCCGCTATCGACGCGGCGGCCCCGATGAGGACGTCGCCCACGCCCGTCTTGCAGACGTAGCTGCGGCGGTGGTAGGTCGTGAAGCGGTCCACGAGCACCGCCGCGAACTCCGTCTCCCCGTCCATGAACACGTAGTCGGAGGGGACGAAGACGTCGTCGAAGACGATCATCGCCTCCTGGCCGGAGTAGCGCGCGTTGCCCTGATCGATCTCTCCCTCGAGGGCGCGGGTGTCGCAGGATTGGCGACCATAGATGAAGGTGAGCCCGGGGTGCTCGACGGGCACGGCCGCCACCACCGCGTAGTCCCGGTCGCGCTCCGAGAGGCGCATCGTGGGCATGACGATGATCCAGTGGGAGTTGAGGCATCCCGTCTGGTGGGCCTTGGCTCCCCGGATCACGATGCCGTCGCTCCGGCGCTCCACGATCCGCACGAAGACGTCCGGATCGTCCTGCTCGGAGGGGCCCTTCGAGCGGTCGCCCTTGGGATCGGTCATGGCCCCGCCCACGACGAGGTTCTCCTCCTGGCAGTACCGGAGGAAGTCCTTGAGGCGGCCGTGGTAGGGCGTGCCGTGCTTCTCGTCGATCTCGAAGGTCACCGAGTAGAGGGCGTTCCAGGCGTCCATCCCGACGCAGCGCTGGAAGCAGGTGCCGGTGAGCTGGCCGAGGCGACGCTGCATGCGGTTCTGCATGACGACGTCGTCGGCGGTCTCGGTGACGTGGAGGAAGCGGTTGACGCGGCCCCCGGTGAGCGAGGAGTGGACGGTCGCGAGGTCGGGGTCCTCCACCGCGAGGTCGTAGGTGCGGGCCACCGCGTTGATCGACGGGCGGATCACGGGATGATCCACCGGCTCGTCCACCGGCTCGCCCATCAGGAAGACCCGGAGCCCGCGCCCGCGGAGGCTCTCGACGTAGTCCGCCCCCGTCCGGATCGGCGCCGGCCGACGCGGCTTGGACCACAAGCGTTCCTGGATGGAAGGGGCTCCCGTCGTCATTGCGCACCCCCGGAGGGCAGGTCGTCAAGTGTCGCACAGGGGGGGCGAGGCGGGTCAAGGTCGGGCGATCTCAGGGGTGGGCGACGGTGAGCGTGAAGGTCGCGCTGCCCGAGAGGTTGCCCACGTCGTAGACGAGCACGCAGTACGTACCGGGTCCCGCGTCCGTGGAGACGATCGTCCCCACGGTAGCCGCGGCGTTCGAGGCGAGGAGCGTGCACGCCCCATCGGCGGTCGGGGTGCCGAAGCCGAGGCCTACCGCGACGGCGGGGTTGATGCTGTCGAGCGTCGCGTCGACCTCGCCGTCCACCGTGAGGACGACGGCCGCCTCCGTGGAGGCGCGCGCGTCCACCGTGCCCGTGAACGTCTCCGTCGTACGGGCTGCGCTCTCGCACGCCGCCGCGAGGCCGCCGAGGACGACCAGGGCCGCGGCGGCGGTGCGTCTCGTCATGAATCCTCCCTTCGCCTACCGCTTTGGACCACACCCGGGGGGGCTGGAGTGTCAAGGGATTGTAAAGGCTGACCGTCAGCGTCCGACGACCACGACCCGCAGGTGGCAGCGGGTCTCGTTGACGGTGCTGGCGGAGGCACCCCAGCCCACGACCGCAAAGAGGTACGTCGAGCCGGCGCTCAGGTCGAGGGCGGCGCTGCGGGACGAGCTCCCCCACGCGGCCACCGCGTTCGTGTCGAAGAAGGGGACGGTGAAGGCCTGCGCCCACGACGCTCCCGCGTTCGTGGAATACAGGACGGCGACGGAGACGCTGACGGAGCTGAGCGCCGACCACGCGATCCCGCCGTCGAGGAGTGCGCGCTGGTCGGTAGCCGCGGAGTAGGGGCCCACCGGGCAGACGCGGGCGTTGGTGGCCGGCGTCGTATCGACCGAGTAGCTTCCCGTCGAGCCCTCGGCTGTGAGGACGGTCGGGTTGAGCTTCGGGGTCGTGGCGGCGCCGTCGTCGAGGGCCGAGGTCTGGACGCAGCCGGCGCACGAGAGGCCTGCGACGGTGGCCGTGCCGGCCACGTTGAGGCTCCCGAGCGTGCCCACCGACGTGATGCCCGTGGCGCTCGACCAGGAAGGCGCCGCTCCGCTCGCCGCCACCAGCACCTGGCCAGCGGCTCCCGGACTCGTCGCGGCCAGGGTGCCCGCGCCCGTCGCGTAGACGACGCCGTTGACCGCGAAGCTCGTCTGGCCTGTTCCCCCTCGCGCCACCGGCAGCGTGCCCGACGCGATGTCGGCCGCGCTGTGCGTGTGCGCCGGGATCTCGGAGGCGGCGAGAGCGCCGACGCTCAGGGGGGCGCCCGGCGCCGACTGTCGCACGAGCTGTCCCGGTCCCCCGGTGCCCGCGAGGTTGGCCCCGGTGCCTCCGCTCGCCAGCCCGACGACACCCGTGAGGTCCGCGGCCGGGATCGTCCCCACCGTCAGCGCCGCCCCGGGGTTCGTCTGCTTCACGTACTGCCCGGGTCCGCCGGTCGTGGTCAGGCTCGCGCCCGTTCCCCCATTGGCCACGTTGACCAGCCCGGAGACGGTGGCGGCGCTCGCCGCGGTGCGGCTCCAGAGAGCGTTGGGCGTCGCGGTGAGCGCCTGCCGCGGGGCGAGCGCCGTGAAGGAGCCGCCCGATGCGGGCCGAACCGCGATCTCGAGCCACCGCCCGTTGCCGACGAACGCGGAGGCCCCGAAATCCAGGGGGACGGTGAAGAGCCCGTCGGTCACCGTCAGGCCCGCGGCGGTGAGGATGGGGCCGACCTGCGTCCCTTCGGTCTCCGCGGAGAAGAGCGTGAACTGCAGGTCGTAGACGCCGTTCGCGGGACCTCCGCCGTCGGTGAGGCGGCCCTGGTAGGTGAAGACGGTGCCGAGAGGCGTCTCCGCCCGGAGAGGGGCGGCGAGCACGAGAAAGACGGCGGCGAGCACCGTGCGGCGGATCATGGAGCCACTCCTTCTGCGCGTGCGCGACGTCACTGGAAGTAACCGTTCACGTCGAGGATGAGGTTCACGGTCCCGCTCGCCTGCCCGCAAAAGACGTCGAGGTCGGCATCCGGGCCCAGGGTGAGGATCGCGTTGTTCGTGCGGATCTGGCCGGCGGAGTAGGTGATGGTGGCCGCGAAGGGGACGGCCTCGCCGGCCGCGAACAGCCGGAGGTTGCCCGCGACGGTGGAGCTGGTCGTCGCCATCGTCGCCGAGACCGCTCGCGCCGTCCGCGGGATCCCGCACCTGGGGCTGATCGTGAAGCGCCGCGTCGTCTGGGCGCCGAGCGCGGGACCTCCGAACGGTCCCGGAGGGTTCCGGGTGTCGAGGACGCGGCAGGGCGGCAGCGCGTAGAAGCCCAGGCCGGGAGGCGCGACGACCGCGGACGCCGCCACCGACGAGTTGTCGCCCGGGGACGGATCCGCGACCGGCGACGTCGCGGTCGCGGTGTTGAGGACGGGGTCGGCTCCCCCGTAGGCGAGAGGGACGCGGAACGTGGAGGCGATCACCCGGCTCGCGCCCGGGGGGAGCGTGCCGACGTCGCACGGAAAGGCGGTCTCGCAGTCCCCCTGGTTGCCGACGAAGACGAGGCCGGTGGCCGGCGCGTCGCTGACCTGCACCGCCGGAGCCGCGGACGGACCGTTGTTGGTCACGGTGATGGAGTAGACGACCTCCGCTCCCCGGTATGTTTCCGCCGGCCCCCGCTTCGCCACCGCGAGGTCGGCGCTCGCGGCGCCCACGGCCGTGGCCGCGGTGGCGGTGTTCGTGGCCGCGTTGGGGTCGGGAGTGGTCGCGGTCACCGCGAACGTGCCGACGATCGGATTGGCGGCCGCGTAGCCTGAGGGCACCTCGAAGAGGGCGAGGATCGTCCTCGCGCTTCCGGCGGGGACGACGTCCAGGAGGCACGGGAACGCTGTCGCGCAGTCGCCCGCGTTCGCCACGAACACGAGGCCCGCCGGAGTCGCGCCGTCCACCGCCACACCCGCCGCGTCCGACGGTCCGGCGTTCGTGACGACGATCGTGTACGCGAGCCGGCCGTCGAGCGCCACGGGATCGGGCCGGTCGCGGACGGACAGGCTGAGCTCGGCACCCGTCGCCGTGAGAGTCGCTCCCCAGAACCCGGAGCCGACGCTGAAGGGAGAGGCGACGGCGGCGCCCGCGTCAGGCTGGCCGACCGTGCTCCCGACAGCGAACCCGCCTCCTTCCGCACGCGACGTCCCGCCACCGTCCACGGAGAACCAACGCACGTCGTACGTCGCGGCGCGCGCGGAGACCGACACGGCGCTCACGGCGAGCGCGAGAGCTCCGAGGCTCCGCGACGAGTACCCCGCCAAGGATTACCGCTAGGGACGCGATCATACAATGCGGCACAAGCCCGGCTGCGTCGGCGCCTAACGATTGGCGCGACGAGAGTGTGTCCGCCGGCCTGGCGGTGAGCGGGAATCGTATAAAGGCGCTACGAGTCTCGGCGGTTTCGAGGCTTGCGCCGTCGGGCTCGAGCCGATCTGCGGATGGCGGACGTCTTTCGCGGCGGAACGTAGTGGAATCGGACGAGGTACACGTTCTCGCCGCGGCCGTGCTTCGCGACCTTGAGGAGATCGACGACACCCTTGAACCCCGACACGCGCGCCAGCTCGGGCGTGATGTCCTCGAATCCGATCGGGAGGATCGAGTCCACCTCGATCTGACCCTCGTCCATGGCGTAGCGGTGGCCGACCTTGACGTGCGGCCGCATCCAGATGCGGATGCTGCACGTGATCTCTCCCCGCCGGACTCCGTCGCGGAGGCGCTTCGTGAAGATCACGAGGTGCAGCCGGGCGGCTACGTCGCCGTGTCGCCGGCGCCGCGGATCGTCTCGAGCTCCTGGCGCAGACGTTGGTAGAGGTCCGCGATCCAGCGCGGGGACTCCAACGGGGCCTCGGGCGCCGCGCTCGGCGAGAGGACGAGACGCGCCCGGGTCAGGCCGACCTCGGCGACCAGCAGGTAGAGCTCCTCGATGGCGGCATCGCCGATCGCGAGGCAGCCGATCGAGGCCGCCCTCCCGTGGACGAAGATGTCCCCGCCGAGATCGTTCCGCCCTTCGAGCCGGGCCGCGTCGCGATCGTCGGCGTTCGGGTAGTCGACGCGAATCGAGAGATGGTAGCGGCTCACCGGGTTGAAGCCCGTCAGCCGATAGACGCCTTCGGGAACCTGGAGATCGCCTTCGCAGCGCT
>JBKPBQ010000018.1:0-3839 GCA_046726955.1 Acidobacteriota bacterium | reverse complement strand
CCGTAGTGGCGGATCTTTCCGGCCGCTACCAGGCCGTCGAGGATGTCGTAGACCCTCCGGTCGGCGTACAGGTCCGTCGGCGGGCAATGGAGCTGCAGCAGATCCAGCGCGTCGGTCTCGAGATTGCGGAGACTGCGCTCGACCCAGGCGGTCAGGTTCTCGCGGCTGTAGCCCTCCGGGGTCTGCCGCGGCAGGCGCCGCCCGGCCTTGGTGGCGACCCGGATCGTCTGCCCCCGCCGCTCGCGGCGCAGCCGCGCCACCAGCCGCTCGCTGCGGCCGTCGCCGTAGACGTCGGCGGTGTCGACGAAGTTCACTCCCGCGTCGACGGCGGCCTGGAGCGCGCGGATCGAGTCGGCGTCGTCGACGGGGCCCCACGTGCCGCCGATGGCCCAGGCCCCGAAGCTGATCGTCGAGACCGTCATGTCCGTGCGTCCGAGCCTTCGGTACTGCATGCTCATCTCCCTCGCGTCGCATAGGTGCGGCGGTGGCCGGTGGAGGGGACCCACATCGTGTAGGACCGGCCGTCGGCGGCGACGGAAAGCTTGATGAAGCTGCCCGCGCAGTCCTCCTCCTCGTTGGCGATGCGCTCCTTGGCGGTGTTCCCCGTGGGGACCTCGAGGCTGCGGTGCATCTGGTAGACGGCGTCCTTGGCGCTCGTCTGGCCGAGCCTCGCCAGCGTCTCCTTCTCGCCCCCCTTCTTGGGGCCGTTGTTGACCACGACGACGCTCGGGCGGAGCGTCCGCAGGAGGACGGGGTTGCTCGCGTTGTCGCCTCCGTGCCCGTCCGTCTGGTAGATGTCCACGGCTCCCACCCGGTCTTGCGGGCACACGAGGTCGGCCTCGGCGTTCCACGAGAGGTCGCCGCCGTCGAAGAAGCGGAATGGTCCCAGGCTGAGCAGCGAGACGACGCTGTTCTTGTTGTCGCTCGGGTCGGGATCGTGCCCCACCTTGCCGCGGCAGGCCCCGTTCTCCATGGCGCTTCGGGGCTTCACGAAGTCGCCCGTCGCGCCCAGGATCTCGAGGCGCACCGGCGCGGCTCCCGGCGACTGCTTCAGCTCCACGCGATCCCCGGCCGCGACGAGCGCGCGGCGCTCCACCGTCGCCGCCTTGAAGGGCTCGATCGGCGCCTGCGTGCGCTCCGCCTCCGGAGCCGACGCGAGGTCCCGCGTGTGGAGCGTCCCCACGGGCATCAGGCGAACGAGGTCGGCGAGGCCGCCGAAGTGGTCGCGGTGGAAGTGCGTGACGATCACGTGGTCGATCCTGGCGAGCCCGGCGGCGGTCGTGGCCACGCGGTGGATCCGCGCGGCGTCGCGGTCTCCGGCGAATCCCGTGTCGATCAGGATCGACTCGCGCGCGGGTGTGACGACGAGAGTGGCCCCTCCTCCTTCGACGTCCACCCAGTAGACGTCGAGCCCGCGCGACGCCGGCGCGGCGGTAGCGGCCGCGGCCGCGCCGAGAAGAAGGCTCGCGGCCAGGATCCTCATCGCTCGCACCTCCGACGGTGTGTTATACGCGACCTTGGGCAAACGCGCTCGACCGTCGTAACATGCGCGCCCGACACGGAGGGCGGAGATGGCGCTGGCGCGGCGGCCGCTCGGGAAGAGCGGCCTCGAGATGACGACCGTAGGCTTCGGGGCGTGGGCCACCGGCGGCGGCGGTTGGGCCTTCGGATGGGGCCCGCAGGACGACGCGGCCTCGCTCGCCGCCATCCACCACGCGGTCGGCCTGGGCATCAACTGGATCGACACCGCGGCGGTCTACGGCCTCGGCCACTCCGAGGAAGTCGTGGGCCGGGCCGTGCGGGCGCTGCCCGCCGCCGAGCGGCCGCTCGTCTTCACCAAGTGCGGCCTGCAGTGGGACGAGAAGAACCCCATGGTCCAGGCCAAGCGCTCCCTCCGGCCGGACCTGATCCAGAAGGAGTGCGAGGCCTCGCTGCGCCGGCTCGGCCTCGAGAGGATCGATCTCTTCCAGTTCCACTGGCCCGACGAGAGCGGGGTGGCCGTCGAGGACTCCTGGGGGGCGATGGCGAAACTCGTCGAGGAGGGAAAGGTCCGGGCCGCGGGGGTCTCGAACTTCGACGTGAGCCTGCTCGACCGGTGCGAGAAGATCCGCCACGTGGACTCGCTCCAGCCGCCCTTCTCCCCGATCCGCCGCCAGGTGGCGGCCGCGGAGATCCCGTGGTGTGCGGCCCACGGCACGGGCGTCGTCGTCTACAGCCCTATGCAGTCCGGCCTTCTCACCGACACCTTCACCGAAGAGCGTATGGCGGCTCTCCCCGCCGACGACTGGCGGAGGAAGGCGCCGCAGTTCCAGCCCCCGAACCTCGCGAAGAACCTCGCCTTGCGCGACGCGCTGCGCCCGCTCGCCGCCAGGCGCGGCGTATCCGTGGGCGCGATCGCCGTCGCCTGGACGCTCGGCTGGCCGGGGGTGAGCGGGGCGATCGTGGGCGCGCGCTCGCCCGAGCAGGTGGACGGCTGGATCGCCGCCTCCGGGATCCAGCTCGACCCGGCGGAGCTGGACCAGATCGCCGCCGCGATCGAGAAGACCGGCGCCGGGGGCGGCCCCGCGCGTCCACCCGACCGTTAGCCGCCGGCCTCAGACCCCCGTCTTCATGTAGCGCTGGATCGCGCCGAGCGCGCGCTCGACCTCCGCGTGCGTGTTGTAGAAGTGCGGCGACAGGCGCACCCCGCCGCGATCGGCGTAGTTGCGCGGCGCCCCCGCGATCCTGTCCTTCTCGTAGAGGGCGGCCATCAGCTTCGTCACGTCGAGGCTCCCCGGCTGGAAGGACACGATGGCCACGGAGCGGGCGGGGTCGGGGTGCGTCCAGACCTTCACGCCGTCGATCTTCTTGAGGCCGGCGAGGAGAGCCTCCGTGAGCTCGCGGGCCCGGCCGAGGATCGCCCCGCGCCCGATCTTCGTCTGGAAGCGCAGCGCCTCCCCGAACGCGATGAGCGAGGGCTCGTCGCGCTGGCCGAAGCACTCGAAGGTCTTGGAGAGACCGATGGCGCCGGGATAGGCGCTCACGATGCTCGGCCAGATCCGCGGCTGGATGCTCTTGTTGACGTAGAGGACGCCCACCTCCTTCGGTCCGCACGGCCACTTGTGCCCGCTGCCCGAGTAGAAGTCGGGCTGCATGTCCGAGAGGTCCACGTCCAGGAGGCCCAGCGACTGCGCCCCGTCCACCAGCGTGAGCACGCCCTTCTCCCGCGCCCGCCGGCAGAGCTCCTTCGCGGGGAAGAGGTCGCCCACGGTGCTCGTGAGGTGGGTGAAGCCGAAGACCTTCGTCCGATCCGTGATCGCGCGCGTGAAGGCGTCCAGGTAGTACTCGCCCCCGGGGTGCGGGTTCACCTGGTCGACGATCTTCAGCGTGTACCCGAAGCGCTTCGCCTTCGTCTTCCAGGCGTCGAGGTTGCTCGGGTGGTTGTCGGAGAAGAGGAGGACCTCGTCGCCGGCCTTCAGGTCGAGGCCGCTCGAGACGAGGTTGTTCGCCTCGCTCGTGTTGCGGGCGAGGATGATCTCTTCAGGAGTCACTCGCAGGAACTCCGCGACCGCGCGTCGCGTCGCCTCCTTGCCCTCGCCGAGCTTCACGCGGTTCGGGAACGACGGATCGCGGTCGAGGTCGCGGGTGGCGGCCACCATCGCATCGATCACGACGGTGGGAGCGGGGCACAGGTTCGCCGCGTTCAGCACCCCGAGATCGGAGGGCATCAGGAACTGCTCGCGGACCGAGAGCCAGTAGCTCTCCGGCGCCGCCGCGGGAGCGCTCGCGACGTCGCGAAGGGCCGGCGCCGCGCCTCCGGGGCGGGCGAAGAGCGCGGCCACTCCGGCGCCTCCCAGCCG
>JBKPBQ010000017.1:0-22020 GCA_046726955.1 Acidobacteriota bacterium | reverse complement strand
CTTCCGTGAGACCGCCAGCCGGGCGGAAGACAGCCTGGACGCCTTCAAGGGAACGCTCCAGGGGACCGACGACACGCGGCTCACCGCCGCCCAGGCGCTCGAGGAGCTGACTCACACCCTCCAAGCCGTCCGCAACCTCGTCGACTACGTCCAGACCCATCCGGAGGCACTTGTGCTCGGCAAGGAGCGCTCGAAGGAGAAGAAGTGATGTGCGCACGACTGCGGCTAGCCCTCGCCGTCCTTGCCCTGGGAGCGTCTGCCGGCTGCGTCTCATTGAAGCGCACGTCGGAGGCCCGCTTCTTCGCGCTGCGCCCGGCGGCGGAAGCGCGCGAAGCACCCGCGAACGAAAGCGCCACCAGCATCGTCGGCGTTCTTCCGGTCTTTCTTCCCGCGCACCTCCAGCGTCCCCAGCTGGTGGCGTGGAGCGGTCCCGGCGAATTGCGGATCGACGAGTTCCTGCGCTGGACCGAGCCCCTGGACGCGGCGGCGCTGCGCGTGCTGGTGGAGGACCTCGAGGTCCTGCTCCCCTCTCATCGCGTGATCGGCGCTCCTTGGCCGGGCTCGACCCCGCTGCAGTGCCGTGTGCGGCTGGAGCTCACCCGCTTCGGGCCTCAGGCGGGCGGAGAGGTATCGCTCTCCGGCCGTTTCGTTCTGCTCCCGCAGCGCAGCGAACAGGCGCTGGCCACGCGCGCGGTGGATCTGCGTCGCGATCCCGCGCCGGGTCCGAACGACCCCGGCCGATCCGTCGAGGCGATGAGCACCCTCGTTGCCGAGCTGGCCGGACAGATCGCGGACGCCGTCGCGGGCCTGCCGTCCGGACCCCCGGAGAAGCCCGCTTCGACAGGGGCGGCTGCTTCGCAGCCGAAGTAGGCGCTGTGCACAACGCTCGAACCGTCACGGACCGCTCGACCGGCGGGGCCGCGCCACGTTTCGATGAAAATCCCCCACGATCCTTCGTGGTTCGCGCGTCGTGCGGCGGCGTCCGCGCCGCGAGCACACCACAAGTCCCGAGGTTTAGAGGGTCTGAGCCGACGCAATCGCGGATGGCCAGCCCTCTTCCACTGGCACGCCCCTTGGAATGACGTGGTGTAGCGACAGAGGGTCGCGAGACAAGCGGAGGGAGTCATGAAGAGCAGGGCGGCGTGGGCATACCTCGAAGGATTCGGACCGATCAAGAGCATCCTCGATCTCGACCCGTTCACGGCGCACGAGATCATGGTGCAGCTCGATCCCGAGCGAGAGGACTCGCTCCTCAACCCGTGGAAGCGGGCCTACAACCCGGCAATTCGGAAAACCGGGAATCACTGATCCGGAATCTACTGGAGCTTCCGGAATCGTTCAGCGTCGCCTATTAGGAGAACCCCATGCGTCCGCGTTTCGCCGCTCCGACGATCTTCCTGGTGCTGCTCGGGGTCCTGGCCCTGGCTGGGATGCTGCTGATCCTTCTCCCGTTCGTCGGCCCGATCGTGCTGGCCGGCGCGGTGTCGATCACCACGTACCCGGTCTACCGCTGGACGGGACGGCGGTGGCCTCGGCTATCGCCGGGCTTTCGGGCGCTGCTGACGGACTTTGCGATCCTGACGCTAATTCTCGTGCCTGTCCTGCTCTTGATCTGGACGGCGGCCGCCCAGGCCGGCAACTTCCGGCCCGTGCTGTCCCGCTGGATCGAGGCCAATCAGGCGATCCACCAAGGCCGGCTCGACGACTCTCTCCGCGCGCTCCGACCGATCCCAGAAGCCATGCCAGCCCCGAGCGGGCTCGGAGGCGCGCAGGAGACGGCCTGGATGCTGAGATACGCCGCGCGCGGGCTCGACCAGCTCGCCGACTGGGCGGCGCAGGCCGTCGCGGCGTTCTTGCAGGGCGCCGTCGTCACCCTCGTCCTTTGCCCGTTCATCACGTTCTTCCTGCTGCGCGACGGGCCAGCGTATGTCGAGCGGCTGAGCCGCTTCCTCCCGCTCGACCATGAGGACAAGCAACGCCTCTTCGAGCGCACGCACGACGCCACCGTCGCGGTCGCACGCGGGCTCTTCCTGACCGCGCTGCTCGAGGGCGTTGTGGCGACGCTAGGCTACGCCATGATGGGAGTCCAGGCCGCCGTCCTGCTCGGCGTGCTCACGGGTCTTGCCAGCGTCGTGCCGGTGGTCGGCACGAGCAGCGTCTGGGTGCCGGTCGGGCTGGCGACCGTCCTCTCGGGCCGCATCACCCCGGGCGTTCTCGTCCTCGCCTGGGGCATCGGGATGGTGCTCTGCATCGACAACTTCGCGGCGCCCTGGCTGGTCGGACACCGGCTCCGCGTCGGCCTCCTGCCCCTGGTGTTCGGCATCCTCGGCGGCGCGGCCGTTTTCGGAGTGAAGGGCCTCTTGATCGGACCGCTCATCGTCTCGATCGCGCCTACCGTATTCGAGCTGGTGCGCCACCGCCTTTTCAGCCCGGAGAGGCCCGGGGCGCTCGATGAGCGCCGCGCGGCTGGAGTTTCGCGCGCGAACGCCCGGCACGGGTCCTGCTGATCACGGACGTCATGAGTTCAACATCCCAAATCACGCTGCCCAACGCCCTTCGACTTCGATGAGCGTGCTCGACCACGCGGCAACGATCCCCACGCTCGCGGCAATCGGGGGCTCGCTTGCAGGTGCTCTGGGTTCGAGTGTCAACGCCTGGATCGCGGAGCGGCATCGCGACCGGCGGATATTCGTCGCAAGACACGTCTCTCGACTCGAGCAGCTCTATTCGGACTTCATCAACGAGAGTGCGCGCCTCCTCGTCGATGCCATGCAGCACTCCCTCGAAGACCCCAGCACGCTCGTGCCGATCTATGCGCTCATCAGCCGCATCCGTCTAGGCTCCTCGGACGAGGTGATCGAGAGCGGAGAACGGTTGATAACGGCCATTCTCCGGACCTATTACGCGCCAAACCTCACTCCCGGCGAAATCGAATCCGCGGCGAACAAACACAACGATCACCTGCGGGAATTCAGCAATATGTGCCGGCGCGAGCTCGAATCAATCCGGAAGCGTTTCTAACGACTTCCGTCTGTTCACGGGGCGCTTCCACGGCGTCATCTCCTCCTCACGCCTCGCCGACAGTCGCCACGACCGCGTATTCCCCCTGCGTCTGCCGGTTCTCGGTCAGCGTGCCCGTGCCCTGCGGAAACACGACGTAGGCGCGATCGAAGCCCACCAGCTGCATCAGCGCGAGCGCGACTTCCGGAAAGATCGGCCGCTGGTGCGTGAGATCGGTATAGAACGTCTTGAACGCTTCGAGCGCGTGCGGATTCACCGTCTCCACGATCAACGTTCCGCCTGGCTGCAGCCGGGTGCGGCAAAGTGTGAGGAACGCCTTCAGCTGGTCGAAGGGCAGGTGCTCGATCACCTGCGCGCTGAAGACGGCCGGCAGCGATCCCGCCCCCTGAACACGCAGGAACTGCAGGGCGTCGATCTGCTCGACGCGGTGCCCCTTCGCGCGGCACGTCGCCACCATGTCGGGATCGATGTCGACGCCCATCGCCGGCGTGTGCGCTGCCGCGAGCAGATCGAGCATCTCGCCGCGTCCGCATCCGATGTCGACGACGTGCGACGATTGCCGTAGCAGCGGAAGATAGACGGCCTGCCGATCCCTGATCAACGTCTGCGGACCGCGGAACAGATCCTCGAAGCCGAGATAGAAGGCGCCGTGCCGGGTGCCGTTCGTCGATCCGTAGCCGAGCCGCTCGCGGCCGTGCTCGTCGCGCTCGCGAAAATGATCCGGATCCGTCATGTACGGCACGGCGAACAGCTTGTGCTCGAGCATCGACAGCGACTGTTCGGTCTTGCCGACGACGGGCGTGAGCCCCTCGAGGTGCGCGGCGACGTTGGCGAACCGAGAGTCGGAGGTGGCGCGCAAGTCGACGATCTCGCGCGCCATCCATGCGACCTCGCCGGTGAGCTGCGCGAGCCTCTGCTCGGCCGCGGTGCGAGCCTCGCGCTCGTGGTGCAGCCCACGTGTGAGCTGCGACAGGACGCCGATCAGCTCCGAGTGAAGCTGCCGATGCTGGAACCAGAACGGCCGCAGCAGGCGGAACAGCCCCCGCTGCGCGGCGGTTCTCGCTCTGGAGAACGCACGTCCTTTCACGCCGACCCGCGGCGTGGCGCGCTCTTCGAGACTCGCGAGCGCCGCCTCCATCGTGAACAGCGGAGGCGGCGGCGGGACCGCCGTCGGCGCCGGGGCGGCGATGCGGCTGCGCCGATCGCGCCGGATCGACTCGAGCCGCTGCGCGATCGCCGCCGCCGACGCGTCGACGCCGTGCCGCTCGAGAATCTCGGCTCGGGCGCGCTGCCCTCTCGCCGCGGCGTCGTGCGGCTGCGCGTATACGTCACGCATGAGCCGAACCGCGTGATCGAGATCCGGGTCGGCCCACGAAGCGCCCTCCGGGTAGGGCTCGCAGCCCCCGGGGACCGTCGTCAGCGCGTAGTCGACCAGGAAGCTGTTGGCGGCGGTCATGAACTGCATGTTGCCGGAGTAGCCGGTCGCGATGACCGGCTTGCCGGCCGCCATCGCCTCCGCCATCGTCAATCCGAGCCCCTCGGAGCGGTGGAGCGAGACGTAGCAGTCGCACGACCCGACGAGCGCGTCCCTCTTCGCCGCCGTGTAGTGGTCGTCGGCCAGGAGAATGTCGGGTTGATCGCCGATCTCGGCCCGCAGGCGTTCGAGATGGTTGAGTCGGAGATGGCCGTTGATCGTCTTGATCACGAGCGTGGGTCCGTGATCCGGCTCGAACGCGCGCGCGAAGTCCCGCACCAGCGCCAGCGGGTTCTTCCGCTCGAACCCGCTCAGGAAGTCGAAACTGAAGAGAAACAGGAAGCGATCGGGCAGGCCGAGGCACTGTCGGGTGATCTCCGATGAAGAGCGCGGGATCGCCAGCGGCACCGCCACCGTGGAGACCGGCTTGCCGCCGGCTCTCCGCACCGCGTCGGCCACGAAGTCCGTCGCGGTCCAGACCTCGTCCACCGCCTCGAAGGCCGTGTGCAGGCGCTTTGGAAACTGTTCGAGCTCCCAGAACCAGTAGCCGATCGTGTGTCGACCCTCCAGGAACTCCGGACCCATGTCGCGGGCGAACCGCGGCGTGACATCCGCGTTGACGCACACGAGATTGACGTCGTACGCCGCCATGCCTTCGGGATGGTTCCCGAACTCGTGGGACTGGCGGCTCAGCGACTCCGTGTCGGTCGTAATCGTGGAATACGGGATCCCCGCCGCCTCGACGGCACGCACCAGCCGCCGCGCGGCCTCGCCGATTCCCAGCTCCGATCGGAAGTAGCCGGCGATGTTGACGCCCTCTTCGAGCGCGACCGGCTCGCGTTTCGGCGTCTCGGGAGCGCGTCTCTCGGGCAGGAGCACCGGCGGGATGCGCGCCTGCACGGCGCCCTCACACCGGATCCAGTCGATGTACCGCGATAGACCTGATACAGGTACCGGGAGAGGCGCCGCGGCCCCGCTTCGTCGGGTGAGTTGAGCCACGCGACGAACGCGTCGGAAAGCGCCTCGTCGAACGGATCGGGCGGCTCGCGTCCCTTGCCCTGCTCCGCCGCCGCGAGCGCGCGGCGATACAGGCGCCGCATCGTCTCGGTGAACTCGACGCCGCACGCCAACTTGCCCCAGCCGTACCGCCGCCCCTGGTCGATGCCGATGCCCTCCTGCTGCAGCGCCAGGCGGTAATCGTGGCAAAGGCGGCGCAGCGGCGGCCGATCGCTCAGGAGCACGCGCGGCCGATCGCCCTGATGGCGGCTCAGGAGCCACGGCTTGTCGACGTCGAATCCACTGAAGTGGAAGAACCGCAGCGGCACGCCGTCGACGCGCCAGCCGTCACCATCGCTCGTCAGCGCGCGCCCATGGAGGTTCCAGTACGCGACGTTGCAACCGGGATCCTTCAGTATGTACGGCTCGAACAGGCTCGGCACGAGGTCGATCCACCGCTGGTCGGTGAACATCATCTTCGACACGTCGTTCAGCGCGTCGCGCCGCGTCGACTGCCACCACCAGTCCAGAAACGGCCGCGCGGACGCGCCAACCCCGATGAAGCCGAGGTTGAAGACACCCGCCGCGAGGATATAGAAGCTGTCCACCGGACAGTCGTCTCGCGGAAACGGCTGCGTCGTATGCGGGGTCAGCACGATGCCGTGCTGCGCCGCGAGTTCGAAGACCCGAGCGAGGGAATCGTAGATCGGACGTCGGGATCCAGGTAGATCACCGTGTCCGCTCCCGCGTCCAGCAGGTGCCGAAGCAGCAGAGGCTTGACGGCGGTCGAGAGCTCGCGCACGTCGTAGATGGCCGCGAGGCGCCGGATCTCCTGCCCGTCGAGCCCGATGTCGTGCAGGCGCCGCCACACGATCCGCCCCTCGCCGGGCTCCAGCTGCCGGTGCTCGTCGTCGATCAGCAGGACGACGAATGTGCCGTCCGGATGATGGAAGTAGAAGGACTCCGCGAGGACTCGCGCGTACGCCATGTAGTTGCAGGCGCAGATGGTGCAGGCGGTGTACATCGATCCCCTCGAGGACGCTCAGACGCGGCTGGCGGCGTCGCTGTCCGCAGGACTCGGGCCGACGCCATCGCCGACGTAGCCGAGGCCCGTCAGCAGGTCCGCGCCGATCTCCAGGCAGAGCTCGCGCATGTCCTCGTTCATGTCGTAGCGGTAGCGCCCGATCGATCGCGGTCCGTCGTCGGTCGTGCGATGGGCCCGCGTCGACTCGTCGTCGCGGCGGCTGGCCTCGACCATCCGGTCGATCACGGCCGGCGACGCGTCGATGCCGGCATAGTCGGCGACCCGCCGCAGGCTCGCGTGCGGCTCGGTGACAAGGTCTTCGTAGCGCAGCAGCAGCGCCGTGTCGCGCCGCTCGTGCCATATCGCCGCCAGCCGCCGGACGTCGTCCACGATCCGGAAGATGAACGCCTCGACGTCCGCGTCGTCGCCCTGGAAAGCCCGGGTCCGCCGCTTCCCGTCGAACGCCAGCATCGAGCAGATCATGTCGCGAAAGTCGCGCACGAGGACGATCTCCTTCGCCCCGTGATACAGCTGCGCGAGCAGGCGCGCCGCGTAGGTCGGGTCGTTCTTCTCCGCGAAGAAGCGGCACCGCCCCTGGCCCTGATCGCGCGCGAGTCGCAGATACGCCGCGTCGACGTTCCGCTGGCAGAATGCCGCCAGCTCCTCCGGCGCGTCGGCGCCGAACCACGCTCGCAGGGCGGGTCCGCTCGTCAGATGGAGCGGCGCGTAGGGGTTGGTGCCGACGAAGAGGCGGTCGTGCTGAAACCGATCGGGATGGGACGACTCGAAGTGATTGGCGGGCCCGCTCAGCACGGTGAGCACGTGCATCCAGTACGCGCCGAGACGGGTTTCGAACGGGAACACCCGATGCACGCTGATCTCCGGATGCTCGGCGAGCATCTGCATCAGCAGCGTCGTCCCCGACCGGCCGAGGCCCGTCACCGACAGCGGCTGCAGTGCCGATCGGAAGGGCGATCGCAACAGCGTGTGCGTGCCGCGCAATCGCGCGAACTCCACCAGCGGCCCGTCGCCGAGATTCGCCCACACCGACAGCTCGAACGTCTCCGGCAATCCGATCGTGTTCAGCGCCAACTGAAAGCCCGTGCGGAGGTCCTGGTCGGCCAGGCCCAGATGGCGAGTCACGTCTGGCCGCCGCAGGAGAACGGGCGCGCCGGTCAGCCAATTCGTGTCGTGGAGGATCTCGACCGCCGCGACGATGCGGTCGCGCCCGACGACCCACCCCGCGACGTCGAGGAAATGCCCCTCAGCCGGCTCGTCGACGCGCGGCAGGTCGATCGCGCATCCCGTGAGCCATTGGCCTGCGGCCGGCAGGCGTTCGATGGACGTCATCCGGACGGATGCCAAGGACGGCGGGCATTATAGCGTCTCCTCTCCCGTGCGGATTCCCGGGCTGCCGCGTGGCGATTCATCTATAGTTCTCGATCGTTGTGATCGCCCCCGCTTCCGCCCCTCGCCGGAGCCTCGGCACGAGCGTCCTGATCGGAATCGTCTGCTTCTTCGTCTACAACGCGAACCTCCGCTCGATCAGCGCCGGGGATACGTATCCCGCGCGCTATCTGCCGTTCGGAATCCTGCGCCACGGCAGCCTCTCGCTGGACCCCATCTTGACGACCGTGCAGCAGAAGAGCACACGTGCTTACTGGATCCAGTCGGGCCGTGGCGGCCGCGCCGTCTCGCTCTATCCGGTCGTGCTTCCAATCCTGCTCAGTCCGCTCTACGTGCCCGCGGCCCTCCATCTCCACAGCCAGGGATGGCCGGAGGAGTCGCTGGAGCGGACGGCGAGGATCATGGAGAAGCTCACCGCGTCGGTGCTCGCGGCGACCTCCGCGGCGCTGCTCTTCCTGCTGCTACGCAGACGAGCGTCAAAGCACCTGGCGCTGATGCTCACGTTGGTCTACGCGTTCGGCACGACGACCTGGGTGATCAGCAGCCAGGCCCTCTGGCAACATGGTCTGGCCGAGCTCCTGCTCGTCTCCGTTCTCCTGCTCGTGACCGGGCCGGCCACTCCGTGGACGGTGATCGCGGCGGGATCGATCCTGGCGCTCATCGCGGCCAATCGTCCGCCCGACATCCTCCTGGCCGCGCCCCTGGGAATCCATGCACTCTTCTGGGCGCGACGGCGTGCGCCGTTGCTCGTGGCGGCGGCGACGATCCCGGCCGCCCTCGTCCTTGCCTACAACCTCGCCCTCGTCGGTCACTGGGCCGGTGGCTACGGGTTGGCCAGAGAGAAGATGCAGTTCCTGGGACACGACCCTCTCCTCGGCCTGGCCGGGCTGCTCTTCAGTCCCACGCATGGCCTGTTCGTGTTTTCGCCCTTCCTGATCTTTGTTCCCGTCCTGTTCCGACGTGTGTGGGAGGACACCGGCCACCGGCAACTCACCCTGACCCTCTGCATCGCCGTGGTCCTGCAGTTGCTGGCGTATTCCAGGGCGGACTGGGCGGGCGGTGCCTCCTGGGGACCGCGGTGGCTGACCGACCTTCTCCCCATTCTCTTCTGGATGCTTCCCCCGATCGTCGTCTCCCTGCGGGCCATGGGCCGTCTCGTGTTCGCGTTCGGCTGCGCAGCCGCAATCCTGATCGAAGCGATCGGCGCGTTCTGGTACATGAACGTCAGCGACGACGCGATCGCGAGCGCGTCGAACCGGAAGCAGGCACTCTGGGACATCCGCAACGCGCCGTTCGTGGCGGAGCTGCGCCACCCTCCGGCTCCGATCGATCTCTGGACCCCCGAGTACCGCTGCGCCGCGACCACCGTGCGCGGCAGCCTGGATCGTCTGGCCGGCCCCGCGAACGCTCGGGAGCTCCCGGCTCGTGCAGAGCTCTTCGCCGCAGGATGGACGCTCATCGATGGCAGGTCGGCCTGGGACGTCTCCATCACGCTGGACGATCGCATGGTCGGCTCGACGTCTCATTTCTTCACGCGCCCGGATGTCGTCAGCGCTCTCGGCTCGACGAGCCCATCCGGTTGGAGGATATCGATCCAAGGCTCCGATCTCGCGCCGGGTGAGCACGTGCTGCGCGTCGTGGCGCGAAGCTGCCCGACCGGCCCTCCGCATGCCGTGGCCGAACGCCGCATCGTGACGTCGGAGGCGCAGCCCGCGGCGTCGGCGCCGGCCGCCGCCGGCATGGCCGAGGCTCCCCGCACGCGTCCACCCGATCTTCCCGCGAGCGCCCGGCGCGCGGCGGCGCTTCTCGCGCAAGACCAGGCGCCCGGGGGCTATTGGCTCACGTCCTACACCACGTCGACGCGCTTCGAGCGGCCGAGCCAAGAGATGAACACGTACCTCACCTCCGTGCTCGTCGACATGCTCGATCCGTTGGCGGCGGCCGCGGATCTCGGCGAGGCCGTGGGGCGGGCACGACGCCACCTGACGGCTCAGATCGAAGGCGGAGGGCTCGTCCGCTATCACGGCCTCCCCGATGCACCCACCATCGGCCGACTGGGATGCGTCATCACGCCGGACGCGGACGACACCGCCCTCGTCTGGAGAATCGCTCCCGGCCCGAAGCTCGATCTCCTCCGCGCGGCGCGGGCGACGCTCGAGGAGTACCGCACGCCCGAGGGCCTCTACCGAACCTGGCTCGCCCGTCGCGATCGCTACCAGTGCCTCGACCCGGGGAGCGATCCCAACCCGACGGACGTCACCATACAGATGCACGTGTTCCAGCTGCTGGCGGGTGCCGACCCGCCGGCATCGCGCGCTCTCTGCGCCGCGCTCGCTCGTGTGATCGACGAGGAACGCTTGTGGGTGTACTACCGGATGGCGCCGGTCGTACCGACGCTGCGCCAGGCCGACCTCGAGAACGCGGGGTGCGCGCTGGCTCTTCCCGCGTCGCGTGTGCACACGGCAGTATCGGGGCAGGAGGCTTGGATGGCCGCCGCTACCCTGCTGCGTCGCTTGACGGGGCGTGATCAGCCGGCGCCGGGATCGGAGGAGACGGAGGTTCTTCTACGTGCGCTGGCCGCAGACGACTTCTCGGTCGTCGGCTCGAATCCGCCACTCCTCTATCACAACGATCTGACCGCCACCGTGCCCCGCTTCTACTGGTCGGAGGATTTCGGCTACGCGCTCTGGCTCCGGCTGCACTTCGAGCACGCCCGCCGGTATCCCGCCACGGTCACGGCCCCGCGGCCACGGACGCCGCCTGGGCGATCTGGGCAGTGACAATCAAGACCCCGAGAACGGCGTAGAGTCGACGGTACCGTCGGCGCAAGAGGCGAACGCTGTCGTAGCTCAAGCCGTCGGCGAGCGCTTTCCGGGCCCAATACGAGTGGAGCGGCGAGAAGGCCAGGACCGCGACGAGCACGCGCGGAACGACCGCGAAGGCCGCCAGCACGAAGAGAACGAGGTGGGCCAGCATGAAAGTGGCCAGCCCGGCCCGGAAGGTGCGCCGAGCTCCGAACGTGACCGCGTTGGTCGTCACACCGTTGGCCCGATCCGCTTCCCAATCCCGCGTCTCCTGGGTCAGATGGCCCGCCGCGAACATCAGGCCGAAGAAAGGCGCGATCGCGAGTCCCCGATGGTCGATGGGGCTGAAGGCGGAATACCCGAGCAGGAAGTGCAGCGTCCCGCCGACGAGGTGCCAGAGCGAGCTCAGCAGAGGAATGCCCTTGACGTGGCACCGGCTGCCCGAGTAGACAGCGCTGAGCGCGGCGATGGCGGCCGCGATCAAGACCGTACGGTGGCCCACGAGGCTCAGCAGCACCGCGCTCGAGCCGAGAAACGCGAGGCAGAGGGCGCGCATCGCCCGCGCTCCGATTCCCCTTCGGGCGAAGACACCCGCGGTTCGCCGCGGATCGTTGAGGTCGTGGCTCATCCCGGACAGGTCGTTGAAGAGGAACACGTGCGCCACCAGCGCGCACGATCCCGCCAGCAGGGCGGTCATGGGGACGGCCTGCGACCACGTGGGGCTCCCGATCGCGAGGACGGCCCCGAGTCCGGGAGAACCCTGCAGAACGACGACGTCGTCGAACCGCACGCAGCGGAGATACCTTCTCAACGAGGCGACGGATGCGTGGGACCGCCTACCGGACGGCGGAGGAGTCAGGGCGCCTGCCGTGGCAGCATTCGATTGCATGAACGATGCGCGACCCCCTTTGCCACGGCAGTACCCGAGCGCCGAGGCATTCTGTCAGAAGACGCCCGACGATGGCGCGAATCGGGCGGCCCTCCGTAGGTATTCACGGCGTTAACATATCGGTCGGTGCCGATCCTCATAGCACTCCTCCTGGCTTCGAACGTCGCCGGAGCCGACCTTCCCGAGATCCAGAAGCGCGGTGTCCTGCGAGTGCTCGTCGTGGACGGGTCGCCCGAGTTCTACGCGATAAGGGGCGCGAGCCTTCCCGGCCTCGACCGTGAGCTCCTCGACAGCTTCGCCCGGCTCCACCAGCTGGAGGTTCGGACGGTCGAGGTCCCGTCCTGGGACGAGCTCCTCCCGGCCCTCGTGGAGGGGCGCGGCGACCTGATCGCCGGCGGCGTCACCGTCACGGACAAGCGGCGCCAGCTCGTCGACTTCACGGCCGAGGTGTTCCCGACCCGCCACGTGGTCCTGACCCGCAAGCCCCACCGCGTCGTTCGGAGCGTGCAGGAGCTGCGGCAGGAGCGGGTGGGGACGATCAAGGGGACGAGCATGGCGGAGGTGGTGGCGAGCGTCGGCGTGCCTCCGGCCAACGTCGACGACTCCTTCCCGTCAGGGGGACTCCCGGCGGGGCTCAAGGAGAACCGCTTCACGGCGTGCGTGGACGGGCTGGAGGAGGCGCTCGTCGTCCAGCGCGCGGACCCCGACCTGCAGATCGGGGTCTTCGTGGGCCCGCGTCAGAGCCTGGCCTTCGGCGTGCGTAAGGACACGCCCCGCCTCCGCCAAGCGCTCGACGAGTACATTGCGAATGTACGCAAGACGCCGACCTGGGGCCGGCTCGTCGTGAAGTACTTCGGCGCCGCGGCGCTCGACATCCTCAAGAAGGCCGACGAGGAGCCTGGGCAGGCACCATAGACGCCGCGCGTTCGCGCCTCAGGGTGCGCCCTCAAATCTCTCCTCCGTCGCGGGCCGGAGGCCGCGAGCGCGCTGACGTACTGGGTCGGGACCGAAGCGTCCCGCGTCTACGTCGGACCGAACGACTGCCTGGACGACCGCCTGCAGGAGGTGCTCGGCCGTGGCCGCTGATCGTGCGCCAGATCCGCATCACGCTGGCCGCGGCCTCGGCCGGGGCGGTGCTCGGGCTCGTGGCGGGCCGCGCCGTGCCCGATCCCCCCCGCGCTCGGGTGGTGGTGCTGGTCGAGGGGGCCGGGGCGTTGGCCGGGCTGGCGGTGGGGCTGGTCAGAGGTTGGCGCCGTGCGTGACCATGCCCGCGGCGCGGCGGGCGATGCTCAGGGGCAGGTGGCGCTGGCAGGCCCGCACCACGCGCAGGAGCGGCGTGGGCGGGAACAGCTCCTCGGCGGCGCGTACCAGCTCCGGGTCGACCACGATGTCGTTGCGGGCGTAGCGCAGGAGATAGTCGAAGGCGATGGGCCGCCCCAGCAGCAGGTAAGCGTCCACCGCCTCGGGCCCCTGGGCGCGGGCCCGGCGCAGGGTCTCGCAGACCACGCGCAGGCTGGGCGAGCGGTCGCGCGACGTCTTCATCAGGCTGCCCGGGTTGTCCAGGTGGTAGCGGTGGCCGGGCTCGAGACAGTAGCCGATGCGGGGATGGCGCAGGGCGATGCGCCACCACATGTCCCGATCCTCGGCCACGCGCAGCGACGGGTCGAAGGGCCCCGCCTCGTCCAGCAGGCGGCGGTGGATGAGGAAGCCGCTGGTTTGCAGCCACAGCCCCTGGCGCGCCGCGTCGAAGAAGGGCACGGCGTCGTCGCGCGCCATCTCGTCCCGCAGGGGCGGCGGCACCACCACGGCCACCTGCTTCCCGTCGCGCACGATGTCGAGGTTCTCGGCGCACCAGGGCAGCTCCGGGTGGCGGCGCAGCAGCGTCCACTGGCGCTCCAGCTTCCCGGGCAGCCACTCGTCGTCGGCGTCGAGGAACGCCACCCACTCGGCGGTGGCGGCGGCGATCCCGCGGTTGCGCGCGGCCGAGACCCCCGCGTTCTCCTGGCGCACGGCGGTGACGGCCTTCCCGTAGCCCTGGAGGATCCGCCAGGTGCCGTCCGCGGAGCCGTCGTCCACCACTATTACCTGGGCCGGCGGCGCCGACTGCCCGAGCACGGTCTCGAGGGCGCGGCCCAGCACCGCCTCCGCGTTGTAGGCGGGGATGATCACGGACACGGGCAGGGTCATGGCTTCATCCCGCGCCGTGCGTCGGCCAGCAGGGCGCGCAGCTCCCCGAACACGGCCCCTTCCATGACCCGCACGCAGCCGAGGTAGGCCAGGACGCCGGCCCCCACCCGCACCGCCAGGCGCAGCGGGCCCGGCGAGGGCAGCGCCTGCCCGATCGCCATCACCACCGCCACCATGATGCCCGCGGCCGCGAGGGGCCGCACCAGGGGGCGCAGGTAGGCCGTGAGCCCCATGCCGGCCGCGGCCAGCGCCCGCGGCAGCAGCCACACCAGCGCCAGGGCGGGATAGACGAGCGCCCAGGCCGCGGCCACGCCCCAGGGGCCCGCACGCACGCCGCCCACGAAGGCCAGGGGCAGGGCCACGAAGCAGAGGGCATTGAACACGATCTCCTGGCGGATGCGGCCCGCCGCCACCAGCGCCGGCGGCAGGAGCACCAGCACCGCCCGCGCCACGCCGTAGGCGCAGAGCCAGCGCAGGGGGGCGATGGCCGATTCCCACTTCGCGCCGAGGAACACGAGCACCACGTCGTCCGCCACCGCCCCGAGCCCCGCCACGCCGGGCGCGGTCAGCAGCGCCATGTAACGGGTGAGGCGGGAGAGTGCGCGCGCCATCCCGCCCTCCTGCTCGCGGGCCCGGGCGAACAGGGGGAGGATCATGGGGTTGATCGAGTACCAGAGGCGGTCCCACGGCATCTTCGCCAGCTTCCAGGCCATCGAGTAGCTGCCCAGGGCCGCGCTGCCGAGGACCCGTCCCACCACGAAGAAGTCCGCATTGCTGTAGGCGTACCACAGCAGGCTGCTGAGGGTGAGCCCGCCGCCCAGCCGCAGCAGCGAGCGCCCCTCGCCGCCGCGCAGCCGAGGGCGCAGGCTCCACGGCCGGGCCAGGAAGAGGCCCACCGCCGTGACCACCTGGGAGACCAGCCGCCCCGCGACCAGGGCCCAGACCCCGTAGCCGAGGGCGGCCAGGACGATCATGGCGAGGGATTCGGCCACGGTCGTGCTCACGCTCGTGACCGCCTCCCCGCGCAGGGTCAGCTCGCGCCGCAGCAGGGCGCGCGGGACCACCGCGAAGGCGCCGAGGGGGAACGTGAGGGCCACCACGCGCAGCACCGGCACCACGCGCGCGTCGCCATAGAGTGCGCCCAGCGTGGGGGCGAGCAGGTAGAGGGCCAGGTAGAGCGCCAGGGACGAAGACAGGATCAAGGTGAACGCCGCCTGCTCGTTCTCCCGCGAGACCGCGCGGCGCTGCACCAGGGCCTGGCCGATGCCGAGGTCGTGGATCTGCTCCACGAGCCCGGTGAACACTGCCGCCATGGCCAGCAGGCCGTAGTCGCGCGGCTCCAGGAGCCGGGCGAGGACGAAGGTGGCGGCGAGGCCCAGCAGGTGCATGGCGAGCCGGCTGAGGCCGATCCACGCGGCGCCTCCCGCGAAGCGCTCCCGCAGGCTGCGCGTGGGGGCCGGAGCGGGAAGCGGGTCGGGCACGGGCAGGCTGGAGGGATCGACGATCGGTGAGGGCTCGGTGGCGGACGTCCGCACGGACTGGGGCACGCGAAGGTTTCCTTTTGGCTCGGTATCTCGGGAGCGCCTATTGTAGCCGCGCGCGGGGCGCAATGACCGCGCTTGCTCGACAACGCCGAAGGGGATTCCTAGACTCGAAAAGCGCAGCAACGCACGAGGTTCCTTCAGCGTATTACGCCTCCGCGCCCGGTTCGTCGAGCGCAGTACTGTCGTTTGGAAGCTGGCGCAGGTCTGCTCGGCCGCCCGTGGCACCCTTTGCACGCGCGCTGGTAGGTCGGCGTGCCCTGGTCGATGCCGTTGGGATCGAGGAAGAGGCCGGTCAAGAAACCTTGCTCCTGGAGGCCGCTGAACGGCCCGCCGCGTTCAACATCCCTCTCGACCGTGTCGCTGAGGGTTAGGACGTGGGCGAAGCGTCCTCGCAGCTCATGGACACCGGTTGCGGGGGCAGACCAACCCGCTCTTGCCGGGTGGGGAACGGTGGCTTGTGCTGTTCGGGCGGGCTGAGTCCCAGGTGATCGAGGATCTGGCGGATGGCGACCTGGTCGTTGGAGGTAGACCACGATCTTGAGCTTGCCCCCGCACGTGCGGCACGTGAGCGGTCGGCCTGGAAGACCTCGCGATGAGGCGTGCCCAGCTCGCGCTGCAGCGGCGCTTCTTGGCTGGCTCGGCTTCAACCTCACGCTCACCAGGCTCCTGTGCGGCGCGCTCTCCGCGCACGCGATTGGTGAGGGCCTGGGTATCGTCCGCCGCTATCGGCTCTTATCACGGTCCGCCCTCGGCGACACCGGACGCCGAGCCTCTCGCGAGCGAGCCGGCGCCGATGGCGCGCAGCCATTCGGCCTTCCAGTCCGCGTCGGCCTTGCCCGTCGCCGCGAGCAGCCCGTCGGCCTCGCCACCCACGAGTGCGCGCACGACGCTCGTCAGCCCCACCCCGTCCACGACGTGCTTCGTGAGGGACTGCGAGAGCACGTAGAACGGCCGGGCGACGCCCCCGCGGTCCTCCTCCATCGAAGGCGGCTCGCCGGGGGCGCCGACCCAGGGCAGCACGGCGCGGCCCGGCTCGCTCGCCAGGTAGCGACGGGCGGCCTCGTGGATGCCGCGGTCCCCCGCGCGCGTGAAGACGTGCGCGTCGTAGCCGCCGCGGTTCTCGCTCACCCAGCTCTCGAGATAGCAGGCGAGGCCCTCGCTCAGCCACACGCGGTCGCTCCGGGACGGGACGAGGGCGTGCACGGTCTCGTGGAGGTAGGGCGCCGTCCGGCTGCGGACCCTCGCCAGAGGCAGGACGACGGTGTGTCCGTACGTCCGCGAGATGGGCACTTCTGAGCTGACGACGAACCGAACGGGCCTCGTGCGCCGCGCCCAATCGGGAAGGCCGGGAGAGACGAGCGACTCGACGTGGACGACGCCCTCCTCGACGAGCTTCAAGAAGGCCGAGGCCTCGACGTCGTCGAGAGCGCCCTCGTCGTACTCGAGAACCACCCGGTCCGTCTCCTGGAGCACGCGCCTCCCGAACCTGCCTTGCGACCGGGCGACGAGGGCCGACACCGTGGCCACCGCGACGACGAGCAAGGCAACCACTCCGCCCCGGCGCATCCGTCGCACCATGCGCTTCCCTCGCCCCGAGTCCCTTCCGATCGTAACCCGGCGGCTCCGCCCGCCGATGCGTACTATCCTCCCCACATGATCGCGTTCGAGTCGGTCCTCGTCCTGCTGCTGGCGGCCGTGCTCCTAGCGGCCCTGGCCCGGCGGACGGGCGCCCCCTACCCGGCGTTCCTCGCGCTCGGCGGGGTCGTGCTGGCCTTCGTGCCCGGGGTCCCCCTGATCGTTCTCGACCCCCCGCTCGCCCTGGCCCTCTTCGTCGCCCCCGTTCTGCTGGACGCGGCGTACGACTCGTCGCCGAGGGACCTCCGGGACAACTGGACGGCCGTGGCGAGCCTCGCCGTGGGCGTCGTCCTCCTCACCACCGCGGCCGTCGCGTTCGTGGCGCATGCACTGGTTCCCGGCCTGCCCTGGGCGGCCGCGATCGCCCTCGGGGCCGTCGTCGCGCCGCCTGACGCGGCCGCGGCGACCGCGGTGCTGCGCCAGGTCCGGCCTCCCCATCGCATCGTCACCATCCTCGAAGGGGAGAGCCTGCTCAACGACGCCACCGCACTCCTCGTGTACCGGGTCGCGGTGGGCGCGGTGATCGCGGGCACGTTCTCGATCGCGGACCTCGGCCCGACCTTCCTGCTGGGAGTCGCGGGAAGCGTCGTGGTCGGGCTCGTGCTGTCGCGGCTCGCCCTGCGAGTGCTCACGCGCGTCGAGGACGTGCCGAGCGCCATCATCCTCCAGTTCATCTCGACGTTCGGGGTGTGGATCCTGGCCGAGCGCGTCGGCCTCTCGGGCGTGCTGACCATGGTCGTCTACGCGATTGCCATCGCCCGCGAGGCGCCCGACGTCACCCCCGCCCGCGTACGCGTCCCTGCCTACGCCGTCTGGGACACGGTCGTCTTCGTGATGAACGTGCTGGCCTTCGTCCTGATCGGCCTCCAGATCCGTCCCATCGTCGAGGCCCTCGAGCGCCCCGACCGCCGACGCTACCTCGTGGCCGCGCTCGCGGTGCTGCTCACGGCGATCGTCGTCCGCTTCGGCTGGGTCATGGCCCACAACGCCATCGCGCGATGGCGGATCCGCCGCACCGGCTTCCATCCCCCGCGGCCGATGTCGCCGCCCACGGTCCGGGGCGGCCTGATCATCGCCTGGAGCGGCATGCGAGGGATCGTGACCCTGGCCGCGGCGCTCGCCCTCCCGGCGAACTTCCCGTTCAGGGGCCTCGTCCTGCTCACGGCGTTCTGTGTCGTCCTGGGCACGCTCGTCTTCCAGGGCTTGACGCTGCGGCCGCTGCTGCGCGTCCTCGCCCTGCCCGACGACGACGTCGTGGGACGCGAGGTCGGGCTCGCCCGCGAGCGGACGCTGCAGGCTGCCCTCGACAGCCTCCAGGGCGACGAATCGCCGGAAGCCCACGCCGTCCGGCGGCAGTGCACGCCGCTCCTCCGCAGCGCCGCCGCCGTGACGGTCAACGACGAGCCGTCGGCCGCTGCGGAAGACGCGTTGCGCCGCCGCGCCCTCGAGGCCGCGCGAAGGGCCCTGTCGCGGATGCGGGCCGAAGACGAGATCGGCGACGCCGCCTTCCACCGGCTGGAAGAAGAGCTCGATTGGGCGGAGATGAGCAGTGCGCCCCGCTGAGGCGGCGGTGGAAAGCTCAGGCGCGCTCCAGCTCCCGCTCGGCCTTCAGGCTCTCCAGATCTCGGCCCACCGTAGCCACGGCGAGGATCCGCCCGGCCTTCTTGTAGGTGACGCGCGCGTTTGCGTCCGCCAGGCTGCCGTCCACCTCGATCGCGTCCCACGACTCGGCGTGGCCGACGTAGTTGATCGTGGTGTCGTAGTGCTGGCTCCAGAAGAAGGGCACCGCGTCGTACCGCTCGCGCCGTCCAAGCATGTTGCGGGCCGCGACCTGGCCCTGCCGCTCGGCGACCACCCAGTGCTCCACGCGGATCCTCTGGCCGGTGTGGGGATCGGGCCAGCGGGCGATGTCGCCGGCGGCGAAGACGCCGGGAGCGCTCGTTTCCAGGTACTCGTTGACGAGGACGCCCTTGTCGAGGGCCATGCCGGCCTGCTCGGCGAGAGCGACGGACGGCCGGACGCCGACGCCGAGGACGACGAAGTCCGCTTCGACGCGGCCGCCTGCGGAAAGGACGGCGGCGCTTCCCTCCATCCGCGCGACCGTCTCGCCGAGGTGGAAGACGACACCCTGCGATTCGTGGAGGCCGCGGACGAAGCGACCGAGCTCCGGACCGAGGACGCGCTCGAGGGGCTGCGATTCCGGGGCCACCACGTCCACGGAGAGCCCGCGCTTGCGCAGGGAGGCGGCGACCTCCAGGCCGATGAAGCTCGCACCCACGACGAGGGCGCGCTTCGCCGATTCCGCCCGCGCCACGATCGCCCGGCTGTCCGCGAACGTGCGCAGGTAGTGGATCCGCGAGTCGTCGGCTCCCGGGATCGGGAGGCGAACGGGGTCGGCGCCGGTCGCGACGAGAAGCGCGCCGAAAGGGAACGTCCGGCCGTCGCGGAGCAGCACGCGCTTGCCCGCGAGGTCCAGGCTCGCCACCGGAGCGGTAGTGACGAGGTCAATACGCCGCTCGGTGTAGTAGTCGGGCGGCCGCAGCGGGATCCAGGACTCTTCGGCGGTGCCCGCGAGATAGTCTTTCGAGAGGTTCGGCCGGTCTACGGGCGGCGCGTCGTCGGCGCTGATCAAGGTGATCGGGCCGTCGTATCGCTCGCGGCGCAGCTCGTGCGCGGCGGCCAGACCCGCCGCTCCCCCGCCCACGATCACCACGGAGACGGGACCCGCCTGGGCCGAAGACTTCTTCGCGCCGCCGTCGAGCTTCTCGCGCACGAAGACCGTCTCGCCGACGCGCTCGACCCGCCAGCAGGCGACGGGGTCGAGGGCGGGCGGCCGCAGCGCCTCGCCCGTGCGGAGGCTGAAGCAGGCGTGGTGCCAGGGGCAGCGCACGGTGTCTCCGACGACGAGACCCTCGGCAAGCGGCCCGTGATAGTGCGTGCAGTGGGCCCCCACGGCGAAGAAGGCGTCGCCCTGCCGCGTGAGGAGCACATCTTCGCCGTCGACGAGGCCGACGACCATCGCGCCGTCCGGCACCGAGGACAAGGAGACGCCGGTCTTGAAGTCCGCCTTCGAATCGTCCGCCATCGGATCGCCTACTTTCGCGCCGTCGTCTTGAGGAACGTCCCCTCCTGCAGCTCCGCGAAGGCCTGCCGCAGCTCCTCCTGGGTGTTCATCACGATCGGCCCGTACCACGCCACGGGCTCGCCCAGCGGCCTGCCGGAGACGAGCAGGAAGCGCATGCCGTCGTCGTCCGCCTGCACCGTGATCTCGTCGCCGCGGTCGAAGAGCACGAGCGAGCGGTTGTCCGCGTCGGCGGGCGGCGTCGTATCCGTCCAGGAAACCGGCTCGGTGGGCACCGCGAGCGGGCCCGATGCGTTGCAGATCTTCCCCGATCCCGCGAAGACGTAGGCGAAGGCGTGCCGCGTCGTCTCCACGGGCAGCGTCTTGCGCTTCCCCGCCGGGATCGTCACGTCGAGATACGTAGGGTCGATCGCCACCTCGTCCACGGGCCCGCGCGTGCTCCCGTAGGACCCGCACACGACGCGCACTTCCGTCCCGTCGTCCTCTCGCACGACGGGGATGTCCGACGCCGTCACGCCCTGGTATCGCGGCGCCGTCATCTTCAGGCGGGCGGGAAGGTTCGCCCAGAGCTGGAAGCCGTGCATGCGTCCCGCCGGGTCGCCCTTCGGCATCTCCTGGTGCACGATCCCGCTGCCCGCGGTCATCCACTGCACGTCGCCCGCGGCGATGACGCCGCTGTTCCCCATGCTGTCCCCGTGCTCCACTGTGCCGGCGAGGACGTACGTGATCGTCTCGATGCCGCGGTGGGGGTGCCAGGGGAACCCCGCGAGGTAGTCCTCCGGCCGGTCGTTCCGGAAGTCGTCGAGCAGGAGGAAGGGATCGTAGTCGGACGTCGTGCCGAAGCCGAAGGCGCGGCGCAGCCGCACTCCGGCCCCTTCGATGGTCGGCTTCGACCGGACGAGACGCTTGACCGGACGGACGGAAGGCATGGCGCTCTCCCCGAATGCGCCCCCGTCCCTAACTTAACTCCGATTGGCTACTTGATGAGGACGCCCGCGTGGACGACGAGGTCCTTCTTGAGGTCGTCCTGGATCGGCTTCTCGCCCAGCCAGATCGCGAAGATGGCGGAAGCGAGCGCCTTGTCGTTGATCGGCGCCTTGTTGAGGCCCGCCGCTTTCGTCTCCAGGCCCACACCCGGCGTCCAGGTGATCACCGCCTCCTGACCGGAGACGACCGAGGTGAAATACCCGATCCACACGTCCGCCTTGGAGCCCGCGCCCTTCAAGGCGTCGTGGAAGGCGTCGCGGATCTGGTCCGTGCTCAGGTCGCGGACGAACTTCAAGACCACGCGCTTCTTGAAGTCGCCGTCGATGATCTCGCGGTAGAGGTCGCCCGTGCCGGCCTTGCCCTTCAAGGGGCCGGCGAGCGCGGAGTCGGCCACGTAGAGGCCCATCGCGTAGACCTTGGCCTTGACCATCGCGACAGACTTCGTGCGCAGTCCCACGCCGAGAAGGCTCATGCCTTCGTCCTTCGACGGGAACTTGGTGCCGGTCTTCGGCTCCGTGACCTCCTGCGACCACGCCGGGACGGCGAGCACCGAAAGAACGACGGCCGCGGCCAGACGATTCATCGAGCACCCTCCTCGTGACCGCCCGAATCGTAGCACCGCGAGTGCCGGGCCCCATGGGCCCGATGAGCTATTCGTACCGGAGGGCGATGAGGGGGTCCACGCGCGTCGCGCGTCGCGCCGGCAGGTAGCAGGCGAAGAGCGCGACGAGCACCAACACGAGCGGGACGATCGAGAAGGTCGGCGGGTCGGTGGCGCTCGTCTGGAAGAGGAGCGACGTCATGAGGCGGGCGAGGGCGAGAGCGGCCAGGAAGCCGATGGCCACGCCCGTCACCGCCATGATCGTGCCCGAGCGGAGCACCATGCCCAGGATGTCCTCCCGCCGCGCTCCCAGGGCCATCCTCAGGCCGATCTCCTGCGTGCGCTGTGCGACCGCGTAGGACATCACGC
>JBKPBQ010000016.1:0-6840 GCA_046726955.1 Acidobacteriota bacterium | reverse complement strand
CCACCTGGCGGATGCCCGTGTACGTGTTCCGCAGGATCGGGAGGAGCGCGTAGAGCACGAGGGCGACCACGGCCGTGCGCGCGCCGATGCCTCCCAGCCAGGGAATCGGGATCAGGAAGCCGAAGAGGGCGAGGCTCGGGATGGTCTGCGCGAGCCCGGCGGCGGCGAGGAGCACGCGCGCGAGGCGCGCCGACCGCGTCATCGCGATCCCGAGAGGGATGGCGACGACGACCGCGATCGTGACCGCGGCGAGGACGAGGACGACGTGCTGGCCGAAGAGCTCGAGGAGCTCGGCCCGCCGCTCGGCGAGGAAGTGGAAGAAGCTCACGGGAGAGTGGCGGCGGCCAAGAAGTCGCGCACGAAGCCTGGGGCCGGAGCGTCCCGCAGCTCTCGGGGGACGGCCCGCTGGAGCACGCGGCCCCGGTCCATCACCGCGACCTCGTCGCCGAGGCGCAGCGCTTCGGGAACGTCGTGGGTGACGAGGACGACGGTCTTGGCGAGCCGCGCCTGCAGGTCGCGGAACTCGTCCTGGAGCGCGTGCCGGGTCAGGGGATCGAGCGCGCCAAACGGCTCGTCCATGAGCAGCACGGGAGGGTCGGCGGCGAGCGCCCGCGCGAGGCCCGCGCGCTGTCGCTCTCCCCCCGACAGCTCGCGCGGATGCAGCGATTCGAACCGCGAGGGCTCGAGCCGGCAGAGGGTGAGGAGCTCGCGCGCCCGCGCGCGGCGGCGTTCCTCCGTCCATCCCAGCAGGCGCGGCACGAGCGCGACGTTGTCGGCGATCGTGAGGTGGGGGAGGAGCCCGACTTCCTGGATGACCCAGCCGATGCGGCGGCGCAGCTCGATCGGATCCCACTCCCGCACGTCCCGTCCCAGGACCACCACGCGGCCGGAGTCCGGACGCACGAGGGCGTTGATCGTCTTGAGGGCGGTCGTCTTGCCGGAGCCGCTCGTGCCGAGGAGGACGAGCACGCGGCCTTCCGGCACCGCGAAGGACACGCCGTCGAGGGCGGCGGTTCCGCCGGGGTAGGTCTTTCGGACGTCCTGCAGGTCGACCGCGCTCGCGGTCACGAGGTCCAGCCGAGCTTCAGGTCCTTCTTGAACAGCCCCGAGATCTCGGCGTAGAGCCGGCGCCGGGCGCCGCTCGCGAAGGTCCCCCGTATCCGCCGCGAGCCCGTGAAGCCGTCGCCCTCGACCTGTACGCGGATCGTGCGGTCGCCCGCGGGCACGTCCACGGTTTCCTTGAGCGTGCCCTTGTGCTCCTTGTAGCCGAGGATCTTCTTCGACACGCGGCCCTCGAGACCCTCCTCGAGCACGAGCTTGTCGTCCACCCACACCTTGAGCACACCCGTCTTCAGCGCGTGCTGGACGGTGATCTCGAGCTGCCCCGGCAGCACGGACGTCTCCGTGGACGGAGGGACGGAATTGGGAGAGACGACGGCACTGCGTCCGCGCCAGGGCGCGAGGAGAGCGGCCGCGGCGCCCGCAGCGACGAGCGCGACGGCGCCGAGCCCGAGGAAGAGCGTCCGGCGGCGGCGGCTCCCCGAGGGTCCGTCCGCGCGTATCACGCCGGTCCCCGCTGCGGCGGAGAGGACGGTGGCGAGTCGAGCGGTCTCCTGTCCGGGGGCATCGGCCCGAGGAGCGCCGGCGGCCGCATGGCGGAGAGGCCGGTCGGCGAGCACGTCCTCGAGGTCCTCGGCCATGGACTTGCCGTCCGCGTAGCGCACGTCGCGATCCTTGGCGAGAGCGCGCGCCACGACGAGGTCGAGCGCGGGCGGCAGCCCCGGCCGCAGGCGCGAGGGCGGGGCGGGAGTCTCCTGCATCACCCGCATCAGGATCGCGGGCAGCGTCGCGGCGTCGAAGGGCTTCTTGCCGGTGAGCAGCTGGTGCAGGACGCAGCCGAGCGAGAAGAGGTCGGTGCGCGGGTCCACCGGATCTCCCTTGGCCTGCTCCGGCGACATGTAGGCGGGCGTCCCGAAGAACTCTCCGGTGGTGGTGAGGGTCGAGGCCTCGAGGCGGGCGATGCCGAAGTCCATGACCTTCGCCTGCCCGTTGCCGAGCAGCATGATGTTCGCGGGCTTGATGTCGCGGTGGATGATCTTCTTCGTGTGCGCGTGGTGCAGGGCCTCCGCGAGCTGGGCCACGATCCGCGCCGCCTGGCGCCACTCCATGGGCGCGCCCCCGGACATGTGCTCGGCGAGGGTGCGGCCCTCCATGTACTCGAGGGCGATGTACGGCGTGTTCGTGGCGGGATCCTGGCCGACGTCGTGCACCACGACGATGCCGGGGTGGGAGAGGACGGCCGCCGCCCGGGCCTCGCGCTTGAAGCGCTCCTCGAACGCGGCGCGCTCGCCTTCGGGGATGGCGAAGCCGATCTGGATCGTCTTCAGCGCGACGCGCCGGCCGAGGTCGGGGTCGGTCGCGCTGTATACGACGCCCATCATTCCGCGGCCGAGCTCGCGCTCGATCTGGTAGCGGCCAAGGCTCTTCGGGACTTCGGCGGCCATAGCCTTTCTCGGGAGGGAAGCCCGATCTTATAACGACCTACCGCTTGCCCCGGGCCTCGAGCGCGTCGAGCCTGCGCTTCGCCTCCAGGGTGCGCTCGTGTCCCTCGCCCTGGGTCGCCCGCAGCCCCTCGTAGCCGCTCTCGAGGAGCGGCCTCGCTTCTCCGGGGCGGCCGAGGTCGAGGAGGCAGGCGCCGAGCGCGCTCGCGGAGCTCGCGATCAACCAGTGGCCGGCGGGGAGGGTGCGTCGGCGGAGGTCCAGGCTCTCGCGGAGCAGCGGCTCGGCGGGACGGGGGCGACCCTCGTCCATGAGGCTCAACGCCTCGACCTGCAGCGCCGCCGCGACCATGGGATGCGCATCGGGCAGCGTCCGGCCGCGCCGAGCCAGGACCACGCGGCAGAGGCGGATCGTTCCCGCGGGATCGCCCTTCTTCCGGAGGAGGTAGGCGTAGTTGTACGTGGTCCAGGCCACGTCGGGGTGGTCGGGGCCCAGCAGCTTCCGCCGCATGGCGAGCGCTTCCTTGAAGACGCTCTCCGCCTCCGCGAGCTCGCCGTCGCCCTCGAGGGCGGCGGCGAGGGTGGAGAGCGCAGCGGCCACGTCCGGGTGCTCGCCGTGGAGCTCGCGCATGATGTCCACGACCTCGCGCTGGAGGGCGAGCGCGCCCTTGGTATCGCCCTTGGTCCCCACGATCACCGCGAGGTTGTTGAGGCTCCGCGCCGCCTCCTCGCTCCGGTCGCCGTAGAGCTTGCGCTGTTGCTCCAGCGTCCGGCTCAGCAGCGCCTCCGCCTCGTCGTACCGGCCGAGGGACTGGAGGACGCTCGCGAGCTCGCCGTTGGCGCTCACGCATTCCGGCGAATCCGAGAGGCCCGTGCGCGCGAAGATGGCGACGCCCTCGCGGAAGAGCGGCTCCGCCTCCGCGAACCGTCCCTCGTCGCTGCGCAGCGAGCCCAGGCTCACGAGGCTGCGGGCCAGGTCGCGGTGATCGGGCCCGAGCAGCCGTCGCCGCGTCTCGAGCGCGGCCTGGAGGTGCGGCTCCGCCGCGTCGAACAGACCCAGCCCCGCGTAGGTGGCGCCGAGAGTGGTGCGGACGGCGGCCTGGACTTCGGGCTGATCCGCGAGCTCCTTCTCCGTCCGCCTTCCCGCTTCCTCGAGGACCTCGGCGACCGTTACCGTCCGTCCCGCCTCACGCGGGTCGGCGGAGGCGAGCATCTTCTGTACGAACGCGTTGATCTGATCCGCCTTGGCTGCCTCCCGCCGTGCGTCGTCCCGGCCTTCCGCGGCCCGCTTCGCCTCCATCCGGACCCTCTGGACTCCGATCACGAGCGAGGCGAGGAGGCCCGTGGAGAGCACGGCGGCCACGGTCACCGCCGCGCGGTGACGGCGCAGGAAGCGCCTCGCGAGATCGGCCGACGAGTAGCGGTGGACGCTCACGAGCTGGCCGGTCGCGTAGCGCCGGAGGTCGGCGGCGAGCTCGCGGGCCGTCGGATACCGGTCGGCGGGGCTCATGGCCATCGCCCTCGCCGCGATCGCGACGAGCTCGGCGGGGGCATCGGACTCGTGGGCACCCACGGGGGCCGGAGGCTCGGACGCGGCGGCGGACAGCACCTCCGGCAGCGTCTTGCCGGCGTGGGGAGGCACGCCCGCCAGCAAGTAATAGAGGATGGCCCCGAGGGCGTAGACGTCGGCCCTCTCGTCCACGGCCTCGCCCCTCGCCTGCTCCGGGGGCATGAAGTGCGGCGTGCCCATGACCGTTCCCACGACGGTCCGGTCGTCACCCGGCGGAGGGGTGGGAAGCCCGGTGGCTCCGGGCTCCGCCGCGGGCGGAAGCGCGAGTCCGGGCGCCTCCTCCGCGCTCGCCGTCTGCGAGAGGTCCTTGGCGAGCCCCCAGTCCACGACCACCGTCTCCCCGAAGGCTCCCACGAGCACGTTCGCGGGCTTCAGGTCGCGGTGGACGATGCGCTGCGTGTGGGCGTAGGCGATGGCGTCCGCGATCGCGATGACGTGGGGGAGCAGGCCCAGGCGCGCGGGAAGGGACGTCGCCTCGTTCAGGAGCGCGTCCAGGGACCGCCCGGACACGAGCTTCATCGAGTAGAAGGGGACGCCCCCTGGCCAGCGGCCGGCCTCGTACACGGGCACGATCGACGGGTGCTGGAGGCGGGCGGTGACGAGCGCCTCGCGGACGAACCGCCCCTCGCCGCCGCCGTGCTCCGCCGGCAGCTCCTTGAGAGCGACGGCTCGGCACAGGCGGCGATCGACCGCGGCCAGGATCCGGCCCATGCCGCCCCGGGCGAGCTCCCCCTCGATCTCGTAGAGCGCGCGCGAGACGACGGGGAGGTCTCGGGCTTCGCTCCCGCCTTCGCGGACGTCGATCGTGGGGGCGACGGCTTCGCCGCTCGCGAGAGTGTCGAGCTTGTCGTCGCCCTCGTCGGGCACGGTGCCGCATCATAACTCCCCCTTCCTCGGCGCTTGCGGCCCGTACGGCGGAGGTTTACCTTGTCCCCGTGACTCGCGAAGCGGGATCGGGAGTGCAGGCGAGCGAAGGCCCGCTGCTGCGCTCCCTCTTCGAGGCGACTTCCGACATCATCACCGTCCACGACGAGCGGGGGACGATCCGCTACGCCACTCCCGCCCTCTACCGCACGCTCGGCTATCCGATCGGAGCCCTCCTCGGGCGAAACGCCTTCGAGCTCGTCCACGAGGACGACGTGCAGGAGCTGCGCCGCGACTTCGCGGCGGTGGTGCTCGGTCTGAACCCCGGCACGCCCAGCGAGTTTCGCTGCCGCCGCGCGGACGGGGGCTGGATCCACCTGGAAGCGGTGGGCAACCGGCTGCTCGGACCCCTGGGCGACACGGAGATCGTCTTCACCTCGCGCGACGTCACCGAGCGCAAGCGCATGCAGGACGCGCTGGAGGCCCGCGACGAGCGCTTCCGGGCCGCGGTGGAAGGCAGCCTGGACGCGGTCTTCTTCCTGCGCGCGGTGCGCGACGCCGAGGGCAAGGTCATTGACTTCGTCTTCGAGGAGATCAACCACAAGGGCGAGCGCCTCTTCGACCATCCCCGCGATCAGGTGCTGGGGCACCGCCTGGCGGAGATCTTCCCTTCCGAGGATTTCCATCTCTTCTTCGATCGCTACGCCGGCGTCGCCGAGAAGCAGGTGCCGCTCGACGAGGAGCTCGCGGTGAGGCTGCCGGGCCGCGGCCAGGTCTGGCTCTACCAGCAGGTCGTCCCTCTCGCGGACGGCGTTGCGGTCACCGCCAGCGACGTCACGGAGCGCAAGCAGTCCGAGGAGGCGCGGCGCGAGTCGGAGGAGCGCTGGCACTCGCTCCACGAGAACCTTCCCGGCTACCTGCTCCGCGTGGACCCGGAGGGGAGGATCGTCGCCGCGAACCGTCCGTTCCCGGGCCTCGGCTTCGCCGACGTCCTCGGCCGCTCGGTGGTCGACTTCGTGAAGCCCGAGTACCGCGACCTCGTCCAGGAGAACTCGCGCGCGGTGCGGGAGCGGGGCGAGTCCGTGGACTTCGAGGTCGAGCTCGCAACCTCGAGGGGAGCGCCCGAATTCTGGGCGGTGAGAGCGGGGCCGATCTACAAGGAAGGACGGATCGGCGAGATGATCCTGCTCGCCACGGACGTCACGCAGAGCAGAACCGCTGAAGAGGAAATCGCTCGCAAAGATGAGCAGATCCGCCAGTCCTCGAAGATGGACACCCTGGGCCGCGTCGCCGGCGGTGGGGCCCACGACTTCAACAACCTCCTCACCGCGATCCTCGGCTACGCCGAGCTCGCGCTCGGCCGGCTCGGCCCCGAGGAGCCGGTGCGCCGCCACATCGACGGCATCGTGCGCACGGCGACCCGCGCCTCCGACCTCACGCGGCAGCTCCTCGCGTTCAGCCGCAAGCAGGTGCTCTCGCCCCGCGTCATCGACCTCAACCAGATCCTGGCGGCCTCCGAGGTCCTGTTCCGGCGGCTCCTCGGGGAGGACATCAGGCTCGTGACACGCCTGACCCACGCGCTCTGGGCCACGCGCGCCGACCGGGCCCAGGTCGAGCAGATCCTCATGAACCTCGTCGTGAACGCGCGCGACGCGATCCAGGACGAGGGTGGAACCGTCGAGATCGAGACCCGGAACCTGCAGCTCGACGAGGCCTGGGTGGCGGCGCACCCCGGCTCCAGCACCGGTCCGCACGTCATGCTGTCCGTGAAGGACACCGGGGTGGGGATGGACGCGGAGACGCAGCGCCACATCTTCGAGCCGTTCTTCACCACCAAGGGGCCGGGCAAGGGGACGGGGCTCGGGCTGGCCACCGTCTACGGGGTGGTCAAGCAGAGCGGCGGGGCGG
>JBKPBQ010000015.1:0-6050 GCA_046726955.1 Acidobacteriota bacterium | reverse complement strand
GTTGTACATGGCCTCCGTGAACCAGGAGACGTCGGCCATGAAGCCTTCGTGCTCGATTCCCACCGTGTAGGGTTCGAGGCCTTGACGTGCCACGCCATGTCCGCCTCGCGGACCATCTGCGTGATCTGGCCGTCGCTCGAGCGCAGGAGGTAGTGCGCGCTCACGTTGTTCGCGCAGTTCTTGAACCAGGAGATCGTGCTCGCGTAGTAGCCCTCCATGTCGTGGATGGCCACGTGCGTGGTGGCGGAGCCATTGCGCGTGCCGTAGCAGGTGGTGGCGTTCCAGAGAGCCGACGGGTAGTCGGGCGGGCCGGCCTGGGTCTGCATCCCGTCGGCGGCGTCCGGGGCCGCGGTCTTGTCCCAGGACTCGACCGCGTCCGGCGACACCTGGGGCGCCCGGAGGAGCTGCAGGTCGTCGGACGTGAACGCACGCTCCATCTTCAGGTCGCGCCGAGGGATCGCGATTCCGAAGCGATCGTAGCCGCGCACGAGCGTCATCAACACGTCGTACGACTCGCTCTTGCGCGCGAAGCGATCGAGGGGCTCGTGCACCGGGATCGCGCTCATGCGCTCGATCGCGCGGGCCCACGACTCGAGGCCCTTGCCGTCGAGCCGCGACTTGCGGCCTTCTTCGGCGAGGAGCGCCGCCGCGGCGCGCACGTTCGTGGCGGGATCGTTCTTGATCTCGTCCTCGGTAACGCCCAGGAGGACCGCCGCGCGGCCGATCTGGTTGATGAACCAGCGGTCCCGGCCATCGTGGAGGCCCATGATCCCGTAGATGACCGGCATGTGCTCGTCGTCCGAGGAGCTGCGGTCGAGCTGGGTGTTGGCCCAGTGCGTGTGAACGAAGGCGTAGGCGCGAAGCAGATCGGCAGGACGCCGAACTCCTGCGCCGCGGACTCGAACAGCTCCGGCGCCTTCGCCCGCAGGTCACGGCGGGCGAGCTCCGCGTTGGAACTGGATCTCCGCACCTGGGCGGCGGCGGCTGGAGACGACACGCCGGCAGCGAGCAGGACGCCCAGGCCTACGCCCAGGAACGCACGACTATCGCGCATCTTCAATACAACCCCCCGCGTTGCGGTCCCCAGGGCGGGGACCAACCTGGTTGATCCGACAAACGCTCCTTTGGGCCGCCAGGAACGGCCCAACGAGCTGCGTCGAGCGCGTGAAGGGGTGACGCGCCGACTGACGCTGAAACGTGAGCGCAGTCTAGAGGACGCCGGGTCGACATCACGGTGAGGCCACGTCGATCCGCTACGCTCACGTCACGCTAACGGCTACCTCGGTCGAGTGCTGCCGAGCTGCGTATCCGCTTGTCGCCCGTTGCCTACGCGGATGTCTGCGTCGATGTCGGCCGCGATCGTCCCGACCTTGTGGCGTCGGCCGAGCCTAGCGGTTACACTCCGTCCGTTCCCGGACGACGGCGACAGATGGTCGAGCTGAACCACCGCGACCGCACGATCAAGATAAAGGTCGTCTATTACGGTCCGCCGGTCGGCGGGAAGACGACCAACCTCCAGATCCTCCACCAGCACGCGTCGGGCACGCGGCGCGGAGAGATGATCTCGATCAACTCCGCGCAGGACCGGACGATCCTGTTCGATCTCCTCCCCCTCAAGACTCCGGGCTTCCGCGGCTTCGATCTCCGCCTGCAGATCCTGGCCGTGCCCGGCCAGGCCATGTATGCGGCGACGCGCCGCCTGGTGCTCAAGGGAGCCGACTCGCTCGTCTTCGTGGCCAACTCCGCGGTGGACCGCTGGGAGGAGAACATCCAGAGCTACCGGGAGATGACGCAGAACCTCCTGAGCCATCACCTCGATCCCTCCACGATGCCGCTCGTCCTGCAGTACAACAAGCGCGACCTCCCGCAGGTGATGGAGCCCGAGATCATGGACCGCGCGCTCAACGCGCGCCGGGTGGACGCGATCCCCGCGGTGGCGGTGCGCGGCGAGGGCGTGCTCGAGACGTTCGGGGCGATCCTCATGCGCACGGTCGTCGACCTCGCTCGCCGCTACGCGATCCTCGACATCAAGGAAGGGACGCCCGCCGAGAAATGGACCGAGCAGGCCCTCGTCGGGATGTTTGGGACCAACTCTCTCGTCCTGGGCCAGCACCACGTGCCCCAGGCGCTGCCTCCCCCGGCGATCCCGCGGATCTTCGTCCCCCCGCCCTCCGACGGCGGGGGGCGGGCGGCGACAGTCTCCGCATCGGGACCGGTGACGCCGGCGACTCCCACGGCACCGGTCAAGCCCGTCGCCCCGGTCGCGGCCGCCGCCGCGGCTCAACCTGCGGCGGCTCCGCCTCCGGCCGCACCGCCCGCCGCTCCCGTCCACTTCCCGGAGGTCGCGTCACCGCCCAGCCCGCCCCCTCCGGCACCGCCGGCCGGGCCCACAGGCGGTGCCGTCGCGGCACCGCCCGTCCAGACTGCACCGCCGCCACCGCCACCCCCGGCGCCGCCCCCGAGCGCCGGCGCTCCCCTCGGTGCGGCTACGCACTCGGCTCCGTCCCGCCAACCCTCGGCGCCCGCCCCCCCTCCTCCTCCTCCGGCCGCTGCCGTCCCGACCTCACGCCCGGTGGCCTCGGCCCCTCCTCCCCCGACGCCCGAGCCGACACTCCTGCCCGAGACGCAGGCCACACTCGCCGCCACCGGCCCCATCCGTGCCGTCATCCGCGTCTCGCCGCAGCCCGAAGAGACGCGCGGCGCCTCCGCGGGACCGGACGCGCGGGCGGGCGAGAACCTCGCCGATTCCTACGCCGAGGCC
Organism: Acidobacteriota bacterium; assembly: GCA_046726955.1. GTDB lineage: Bacteria > Acidobacteriota > Vicinamibacteria > Fen-336 > Fen-336 > CAVPGH01. The sequence continues at coordinate 3,289 of JBKPBQ010000015.1, read as the reverse complement.
TCGGTACAGCTCGGCACGGAGGTGGGGGAGCTGCGCGAGGAGCGCGACCTCGCCCGAAGCCGTCTCGACGACCTGCAGAAGACCCTGGTGGCCGCCCAGGACATCCTCGGCGGCAAGTCCCTCGACTCGTCGCTGCAAGGTGTCCTCACGCGGATGGCCGTCATCGCGGGAGTGGAGCACGCCTCCTTCTGGCTGCCCCAGGCTGGCCGTCCCCCGCGCGCCGCCGCCCTGCTGAACCTCCGCGACGAGCCCATCCTGCCCTCGCGCGGGGCCGTGCGCTACGTGCTCGAGAACGCGGCGCGGGACACGAAGCCGCGCCTGCTCTTCGCTGCCGACAACGCGGAGCTCGGCCAGGCCATCGAGCGGAAGGACCTCGTCTTCCAGGTGGTCCTCGCCGTTCCCTTCCGCACCCCGGGCGGCCTGCAGGGGATGGCCTGCCTCTTCTACACCGCGGACACCGCGCGCCCGGTCCCCGAGACGCTCGCGCACCTCGGAGAGATCTCCCGCGCGCTGTCCGCCGGCCTCGAGCTCGCCGCCACGCTCGAGAAGGTCCGGGGAGCGGAGCGCGCGCTCGAGCTCGCGCTCGCCGGCACCGCGTCCCTGCGGGGCCTCGAGGACGTCGTGAGCTCGCTCGTCGAGCTGCGCGACCGGCTCGGGGCCATGCGCGGGCGCCCGGACGCGCCCTCCTGGTTCATCGAGGAGTTCGCGCGGCTCGCCCCCTCGCTGCAGGGAGCGCTCTCATCGGGCCGGTCGCTCCTCGCCTTCAGCCGCGGGGAGATCCAGCGAGAGTCCGTGCTCGTCGAGGAGCTGCTCGGCGAGCTGCGCGGGGCGGAGATCAAGGTCAGGATCGATCCCGGCGCGGTGTCCGTCAACGGCGACGCGGCGCTCCTGCGCGTGGGGCTCCGCGCGCTCGTCGAGCACGTTCGCAGCTCGATGGACGGTCCGGGGGCACCCGTCGAGGTGCGAGCGGAAGCGTCGGGCGGCCGCGTCCTCGTCAGCGTGGGGACGGGCGGGGCCATGGCCACGGGCGGAAAGCCGACGTCCGTCGCTTCGGGCATGGCGCTCAACCTCGCGCAGCGCATCGCCGAGCTGCACGGCGGCTCGCTCACCGCCCAGACGGTCCCGGGCGTCGAGGACTGGCTGGTCCTGAGCCTTCCTTCGGCCTAGCCGCTACTCGTTCGGCTTGCGCTCCGGCGCGGGCGCTGTGGGAGCGGCCGGCTCCACCGGCGCGTCGCGGCGCAGCCACGAGAAGATCGAGAACGGCCGCTCGGCCGCGGGGGCCGCCGCCGGCGGAGGCGGTTCTGTGGGTGCCGGCTCCGGCTGCGTCTCGCGTTCCTCGCCGGACGATCCTTCCTCCGCCGCGTCGTCGTCGTCCTCGTCCTCGTCCCCTGCCGTCGGCGCCTGCGGGTCGATGTAGGCGCCCGCGGCGAGGACGGAAGCGCCGCGGGACCGGCCGCGTCCGCGTCCTCGCCTGCGGCGCGGGGGACGCCCTCCGTTCTGGGCTTCGGCCGCCGCCATCTCGGCCGACGCCTCGGCCGCGGGTGCGGAGGCAGGGGCGGGCGCGACAGAAGGCGTCGCGACGGCGGTGCTCGCGGGCGCAGGGGCGGGCGACGCGTTCGCGTGGATGGCCACGACCGGCGCGGTTGTGTGCTCCGCCTTGATCGAGACCGTGGACCCCGGACCCAGGTCCTCCACGATGTAGCTGCCCGACCGCTGGTCGCGCCTCAGGACGACGATGCCGCGGCGCTGCGCGTCCTCCAGCAGGTGCGAGAACGTGCGGAAGCCGTAGTACGTCTCGTTGAACGAGGGCTTCTTGCGCTTCATGGTCTCCTTGACCATGGAGCCCCACAGGACCTCCTTGTTCTCACGCTGGAGGGCCACGACCGAGTCCACGAGCAGCGAGAAGCACTCCTGCAGCTTCTCGGGCGCGCCCGAGATCACGGGGAGCGGACGCTGCTGCACGCGGACGAGGTCCTCGTAGAAGATGAACTCGTCGCAGTTCTCGATGAGGAGATCGGAGGTGGAGTTCTTCACCCCCAGCCCGATCACGTACTTGTTGTTCTCCTTGAGCTTGCTGACGAGGGGCGAGAAATCGGAGTCGCCGGAGGCGACCACGAAGCAGTTGATGTGCTCTTTCTGGAACGACATGTCCATCGCGTCCACGACGAGCCGGATGTCCGCGGAGTTCTTGCCGCCCACGGACTTCTGGGGGACCTCGATGAGCTCGATAGCGGCCTCGTGGAAGCTGCGCTTGTAGTCCGAGTAGCGGCTCCAGTCGGCATAGGCCTTCTTGGAGAGCAGCTTCCCCTTGTCGAGGAGGCGCTCGAGCACCAGGTTCACGTCGAACTTGCGGTAGTGGGCGTCGCGGACGCCGATGGCGATGTTCTCGAAGTCGATGAAGAGGGCGAGTCTCTGCTCGTCCTGTGATGTACTAGCCAAACTTCCTCCTAGGGGGGCCTCTCGCGCGGACCAGGACCCCGTACCTTGCGGACCCGGGCCGTCCCGGCAGCTGAGTGTTGCCCGGGTGGACCCGGGCCTCGGGGATGCGGGAAGCGTAACACAGGGCTGGTGGAGCGGCGAATTTGACCTCTATACCTTCCGGTACGTATAATAGTGCAAATGCACTCTGTCGAGTCGCGAAGCCCGGACCGTATCTTGAACAAAGCACTGGAGTTGTTCTCTACGAAAGGTTACGACGCGACGTCTGTCCGGGAGATCTGCGAAGCCGCCGAGATAACGAAGCCCACGCTCTACCATTTCTACGGGAGCAAGGAGGGCGTCTATCGGGCGCTGGTCGAGGGATCACTCCAGGAGTACAAGGAGCGCCTCGTCCGCCAGGTCGAGGCGTCGGGCTCGTCGCCCATCGAGCGGCTGAAGGCGATCGCCCGCGACTACTACGCCTTCGCCCGCGAGCGGCAGGAGCTCGTCCGCTTCATCTTCGCGCTCGTCCACAACCCTTCCAGCTCGGCGCCCGTCACCGATTTCTCGAACTTCTACGCGAGCGTCGTCGGTCTCATCTCCGCGGTCGTCGAGCAGGGGGTCCAGGAGGGGGCGCTCCGCCCCGGTCCGGCCGACCTCCGGATGCTCGTCTTCATGGGCGCGCTCGGGGAGTCCCTCTGCGGGTACCTCATCACGGGCAAGCCGGAGATCACGCCCGAGCTGGCAGACCGGCTGGTCGACGCGATCATCGACGGCTGGGCCGCTCGATGAAGAGGACGGCGCTCCTCGTCGCCGCTTCAGGCCTGCTCTCCGCGGCGACCGGAGGACGCGCGGACACGCTGTCGCGCGT
>JBKPBQ010000014.1:0-3866 GCA_046726955.1 Acidobacteriota bacterium | reverse complement strand
CCCGGTCGGCAGCGCCGGGGCGAACGGCCGGCGAGCGCCTCGACCGCGAAAGGAGCGCCCGTGCGTGGCTTCGCAGGGACCTTGCTTCTCGGATTTGCCGCCTCGGCCGCGGCGGGCCCCCCGCCGCCCAAGGTGGTGCAGGTAGAGGCGCAGCCTCTCGCCGCGCAGGTGAGGCGGCTCGTGGAGGCGATGGACTACCTGGGCGCTCCTCTGGCCGACGCCGACCGTGTCTCGCTGCGGGTGGCCCTCGCGGTCGACGACGGCGCGCTCCTGGTGACGGAGGTCCAGAGGATCCTCGATCCCTACTGCCTCCTCGACGTCCATATCAACCCGGAAAGCCGAGTCAAGGTCGCGGCCGGTCCCGCCCCGCCTCGACTGCTGGAGGGCGGCTGGAGGACCTTCCTCGTCAAGGTCCGCAACCAGGCGGGAGTCACGACGCGGCTCCGCGCCTTCAGCGAACAGGCGGCGAGGGTGTGGGCCCGCGGGCCCGCGGTCGGACCGTTCGAGGACGGCTTCAGCCTCGCGGAGGTCCCACAGCAGCGGATCACCCCGGCGCAGCTCCGGGACCGGTGGCTCGACCTCAGCATCTACGACAAGCCTCCACAGACCGCCCTCCTCTCGGGCCTCGAGCTCGAGTACGCCATCCTCCAGCTCTACAGCCGAGACGCGGGCAAGCGCGAAGCCACCATCGGCGTGGACGTCGGCCAGGGCACGCAGGACGTCGGGTTCCGCGGTGAGGCGCCGATCCTGTTCGAAGCCGAGCCCGCCGTCGAGGTCACGTTGCGCGTCGAAGACGAGCGCGCCCGGCCCACGACCGCGTCCTTCGTCATCCGCGATGCCCAGGGACGCCTTTATCCGTCCCCGGCCAAGCGCCTGGCCCCCGACTTCGCATTCCACCCGCAGATCTACCGCGCCGACGGCGAGTAGGTGAAGCTGCCGGCCGGGGAGTTTTCCGTCGAGTACACGCGCGGCCCGGAGCATCTGCGGCAGCAGAAGACGATCCGAGTCGAGGAGGGGAAGCCCCAGAGCGTCTCGTTCCGGCTCGAGCGCTGGGTCGATCCGAACGCGAGCGGATGGTACTCGGGCGACCATCACGTGCACGCGGCGGGATGCCTGCACTACGAAGCTCCCGAGCAGGGTGTGCGGCCAGTGGACATGATCCGCCACGCCGTCGGAGAGGCCCTGAACGTCGCCAGCGTGCTGACCTGGGGTCCCTGCTACTACTACCAGAAGCAATTCTTCGAGGGGCGCGACAGCCAGCTCTCGACTCCCGACAACCTCATGCGCTACGACGTGGAGGTCTCCGGCTTCCCGTCCAGCCACAACGGGCACCTCGTCCTCCTCGGTCTTCGCGACCAGGACTACCCCGGGACGCACAAGATCGAGGACTGGCCCTCCTGGAACCTGCCCATCCTGCGCTGGGCGCGCGAGCAGGGCGCGGTGGTCGGGTACGCGCACTCCGGCTGGGGGCTGCAGGTGACGTCCGAGGAGCTGCCGAACTACGACCTGCCCGAGTTCGATCAGCCCTACATCGGCGGTATCGGGGCGAACGAGTACATCGTGGACGTGACCCACGACGCGATCGACTTCATCTCCACCGTGGACACGCCCGCGCTCTGGGAGCTCAACATCTGGTACCACACCCTGAACGCCGGCTTCCGCGCGCGCATCAGCGGCGAGACGGACTTTCCGTGCATCTTCGGGGAGCGGGTGGGGCTCGGACGGAGCTACGTGAAGCTCGACGGCGGTCTTCGCTTCGAGGACTGGGTGGCCGGGCTGCGCGCGGGGAAGAGCTACGTGTCCGACGGCAAGAGCCACCTCATGGACTTTCGCGTGAACGGCGTGCCCGTGGGAACGGGCGCCGGCGAGGTCCAGCTTCCCGGCCCGGGTCGAGTCAAGGTCACGGCACGCGTGGCCGCGCTGCTGCCGGAGCAGCCGGACGAGTCGGTCCGAGGCCGTCCGTCGAGCGAAGCTCCCTACTGGGACCTCGAGCGCGCCCGCATCGGGGTGACGCGTGAGGTTCCCGTGGAGATCGTGGTGAACGGCGTGCCGGTCGCGCGCCGCAGTGTCACCGCGGACGGCACGCTGCGCGAGGTCGCGTTCGACGTCGATCTCGAGACGAGCAGCTGGATCGCGCTCCGGATCCTGCGCTCTTCCCACACGAACCCGATCTTCGCCATCCTCGGCGGCCGTCCGATCCGCGCGTCGCGCCGGAGCGCCGAGTGGTGCCTCCGCGCCGTGGACAAGTGCTGGAACGCCAAGTCGCCGCGGATCGCGAAGTCCGAGATCGACGACGCACGCGCGGCGTACGAGCACGCCCGCGAGGTCTACCGCCGGATCGCAGCGGAGAGCGCCGAGGACCTGCCCGTCAAGACGAGCGCCGCGGCTCGATAGAAACGGAAGATCCCCCCGAGCTGGTACTGCGTGGCGGTGCCCCTCGGGCCGTCCTTGTTCAGGCGTCGCCCCCAGAGGAACTCACCCACGAGGTCGACGCGTCCGATGGGCGACCACGAGAGGTTCAAGGTCGCGCGCTGCGTCCGCTTGAGGGAGTCCGAGGGCTGGATCTCCAGGTTGTCCACCCAGACGCCGCCCCACGTGACGGTCGAGCGCACGCTGTCCGTCCACCAGTGCTGATAGCCCAGGTAGGCGGAGTACGCGGGCAGCGCTTCGAGCGTTTGAGTCGCGGGATCGTAGACCGCGTCCTGTCCCCCGAGCGTTCCGAGATCGGTGATGTACCGGCCGATGCCCTGGCCAGCGTTCGCGGCGAAGGTGATGTAGTCGCGGTCCGGGCTTCCGGGCACCTCGAGACGGCCGCTGACGTTGATCCCCGCCCCGCCCGTGGCCACGGCGTCGTTCGGGCGATCGGGCGGAGCGCCTCGCAGCTGTCGGACGAGCACGGCCGCCTGGATGTGCGCCCCGCTGCGCAAGAACCCGAGCAGACTGGATGTCTTCGCGCGGGCCTCCCAGCGGAATCGACCGATGAAGTCGGGAACCTGGTTCAGTCCGGTGGCCCCCGTGAGATCGGGATCGGGGTTCTCGATCGAGAGTGCGAGCGAGCTTCCCGTGGACAGCGGCTTCGTCCAACGCACCTGAGGCTGCCGGAAGAGGGAGATCGCGTTCAGTCCCTCGAAGTCGATGCCGTCGGGCTCGGCCTCGGGATCGGAGAACGTCGACCAGGTCTGCCCGATGACGAATTTGCTCCACTGGCCGTAGGCATGCCGCAGGCGGAAGCTCCGGCCCGAGCCCGCGAAGTCCGCCTCCAGGAACGCGCGCAGGTGGCCCACGCCGCTCGGCGTGCGCATGTCGAAGTTGAGCCGGCTCGCGTCCACGGTGAAGTTGGTACGCGGTCCCTTCTCCGCTTCCTCGCTTCCCTCGATGGGAATGGAGGACGTGACGAAGCGGTCGTCGGTGCCCACGGCGCCGATGTTGTGGACGTCCACGAGGCGCACCTGCCCGCCGATGCGCAGCGCCGCGTCGGTGCCGGGGATCTTGAAGGCGCGCGGAAACTCCGCGGAGATGTCCTTGACCTGGAGCGACGGCATCTTCTCCAGAACCTCGGTCTGGGCGCCGACGCCCGGAGCCGGAACGGGGCCAGGGGGCGCGCCGCCGCTCTCCGCGAGCTTCTTCTCGAGGGCGTCGATACGCTGTCCCTGCGCGGCCAGCAGCCTCGCCTGCTCGTCGAGGAGAGCGCGCTGGGATTCCACCAGCCGGGCGAGCTCCGAGAGTGTCGCCTCCGCGGGCGGCTCGACGGACTGCGCGCGGGCGACGGGAGCGGCCGCGCTCGTCAGGAGAGCACAGAGGGCCAGCCGCCGATACGCGAGGAGGGGGAGGAGAGTCATGGCGGTGCTCCTTTTCTCCTACGGATG
>JBKPBQ010000013.1:0-17107 GCA_046726955.1 Acidobacteriota bacterium | reverse complement strand
GTTCGATACGTCCGCGCGGTGTGGGATCCCTCCGGTCGGCGCGTGGTCATCGCGGGCGCCGACGCGAGCGACCGGCAGCGGCTGTACGTCCAGGACGTCGGCGGAGGTCCGCCCACCCCCGCCACGGGCGAAGGCGTCACGCTCGCGAAGCTCGGCCGGCCCGTTTCCCCCGACGGCCGGCGGGTCGTGGCCCTGGGCCCGGACGAGGTCCCGGCCGTCTATCCGCTGGGAGGCGGCGAGCCCACGCCGGTGCCCGGCCTCGGAGACGACGACGTGCCGCTGTGCTGGACGCCGGACGGCCGCGAGCTGATGATCGCCCGCTATGGCGAGGACTCACCCGTCGTCGAGCGCGTCGAGGTCGCGACCGGAAGGACGCACCGCTGGGCCGGGCCGCCGCGATCGCTCCCCGCCGCTCATGTAGGAGAGAGCCGCATCCTCGTGACCCCCGACGGTCGCTCCTATGCGTACGGGCACCTCCGCAGTCTGAACGGCCTCTACCTCAGCTCGCCGCTTCAGTGAGCGCCGACGGAGTGAGCTAGACTCGCAGCGAGCCACGCGATGGGCCACAGCTTGAGCCTCGCTCCAGGCGCTCGCGTCGGGCCGTACGTCGTCGTATCCCTCCTCGGCGAGGGAGGGATGGGTGAGGTCTACCGCGCGCGCGACGAGCGGCTGTCCCGGGACGTCGCGCTCAAGGTCGTGCACGGCGACTTCGCTCGAGACGTCGAGCGGCGGAAGCGGTTCGAGCACGAGGCGAAGGCGGCGGGCGCCCTCAACCACCCGAACATCGTCGCCGTCTACGACACGGGCGAGACCGAGGGCTCGCCCTACATCGTCTCGGAGCTACTGCTGGGGGAGACGCTGCGCGAGCGGATGGCGACGACCTCGCTCGGCGCGCGCAAGGCGGTGGACTACGGCGTGCAGATCGCGCGCGGCCTCGCCGCCGCCCACGAGAAGGGCATCGTGCACCGCGACCTCAAGCCCGAGAACCTGTTCCTGACGAGGGACGGGCTCGTCAAGATCCTCGACTTCGGGGTAGCCAAGCTCGGCCATGCGGGCGACGAGAGATCCGGAGAGGACGTCGAGACGCTGTCGGGGACGGGCACGAGCCCCGGGACGATGCTCGGCACGGTGGGATACATGTCGCCGGAGCAGGTGCGTGGCCTGGGCGCGGATCACCGGTCGGACATCTTCTCCTTCGGGGCCGTGCTCTTCGAGATGCTGACGGGCCGGCGCGCGTTCAAGAGCGCGACCGCCGCCGACACGCTCAGCGCGATCTTGCGCGCGGACCCGACCGAGGCGCTCGAGCCGGGCTCCACCGTGCGCCCCGGGCTGCTGCGCGTGCTGCGACGCTGTCTCGAGAAGTCGCCCGAGGACCGTTTCCAGACCGCCCGGGACCTCGCCTTCGCCCTCGAGAGCGCGACGACCGAGTGGTCGCGATCGACCGCGGTCGACACGGAAGCCGTCCGGCCGGTGAGATCGGGGCGCGCGTGGGCCGGCTGGCTGGCGTCAGGTCTCTGCGCCGTCACCGCGTTGGCCTTCTGGCTCGGGCGCAGCTCGGTTCCCCCCGCGGAGCCGCCGTCGTTCCAGCGGCTGACCTTCCGTGTCGGCCGGGCCGACTCCGCGCGTTTCGCGCCGGACGGCGACACCATTGTCTACGGCGCGGAGTGGGGCGCAAGCCCGAGCGAGCTCCTGACGACGCGCGCGGCCGCCACCGGATCGCGTCCCCTCGGCCTGCGCGACGCCGCGATACTGGCGATCTCGTCCCGCGAGGAGATGGCGATCCTGCTGCGGCCGAAGGTGGTCTCGTTCTTCACCACCGAGGGCACACTGGCCAGGGTCCCCCTGGCCGGAGGCACGCCGAGGGAGGTGCTCGAGGGTGTCCTGTCCGCGGACTGGTCGCCCGACGGGAAGGAGCTCGCCGTCGTCCACGTGGTGGGCGACCGGTATCGCCTCGAGTACCCGATCGGCCGCATCCTCTACGAGCCGGATCCGCCCGCCTGGATGAACGACCTGAGCGTCTCGCCCGACGGCCGGCGCGTGGCGTTCGCCGAGCACCCCGTGGCCGGCGACACGCGCGGCGGCGTCTCGATCGTCGGGCCGAACGAGCCGCGCCGGAGCCTCGCGTCCGGCTTCGCGGGGGCCCAACTCGTCCATTGGTCCCCGAGGGGCGACGAGGTCTGGTTCACCGGCAGCCGGAAGGGAGGCGAGACCCAGCAGATCCATGCCGTCACGATGGCGGGACAGATGCGGGTGGTGTTCGAGCAGGCGGGACCCCTCCAGCTCCTCGACCTGTCGAAGCGCGGCCAGGCTCTCCTCGCCCGGGGTACGGCCTGGATCGAGATCCGCGCCCGCGCGCGCGGCCGGGCGGAGGAATCCGAGCTGCCGGCGGCCGAGCTGTCGTTCCTCACCGACCTCTCCGACGACGGGACGATGGTGGTGGGGACGGATCAGGGCACGAGCGCGGGCTCCAACTCCTCCTTCTACGTGCAGAAGACGGACGGCTCGCCTCCGGTCTGGCTCGGCGAAGGCGACGGCCAGGCTCTCTCGCCCGATGGCCGCTTCGTCCTCGCGCTCCTCGTGCAGACGAAGCCCCAGCAGCTCGTCATCGTCCCGACGGGCGCCGGCGAGACACGAACGCTCGAGCCCGGTCCGATCGTTCGGTACTCGCGCGCGGTCTGGGATCCCTCGGGGCGGCACGTCGTGATCGACGGTGCGGACGGCAAGGGAGAGGAGCACATCTACGTGCAGGACCTTGCCGGTGGTCCGCCCACCGCGATCACACGCGAGGGCGTCACGCTCGCGAAGCTCGGCCGGCCCGTTTCACCCGACGGCCGGCGCGTCGTAGCCCTGAGCCCGGACGGGATCCCGGCGCTCTATCCGCTGCAGGGCGGCGAGCCGACGACGGTACCCGGTCTGAACGACTCCGACGTGCCGCTCTGCTGGACGCCGGACGGTCGCAGCCTCATGGTCGCGCGCTACGAGGAGACGCCGCCCCGGGTCGAGCAGGTCGAGATCGCGAGCGGACGCACGCACCCCTGGAAGGGCCTGCACCGATCGCTCCCGAGCGGGCTCCTGGGGCAGGCGCGTCTGCTCGTGACGCCCGACGGCGAGTCCTATGCCTACGGCACGTACCGGCGCGTGAGCGACCTGTACCTCAGCTCGCCGCTCCGCTAGTCCCTCGACCGGCTTCCCCCGCGTGGCATCAGCGTTGCTCGAATAGCCGGCCGAGGAGGACCGTTGTCCTCTCAGGTGACACGTGTGGACGTGACGGCGATCACAAGCTGGGCCAGGCTGGTCCCCGCAAACGCTGCAAGTGCGTAACATTCGCCCAGTGGGTTCCCTCGCCGCACGCCTGCCGGAATTGCGGCCGGCGTGTCTTCTTCCCTGTCGCGCCGCGGCCCTGGCCACCGCACTCCTCTTCCTCGCTCCGCCCGCCCGCTCCGCGGCCCCGGCCGGCTATACCGAGTACCTCATCCCCTTCGACGAGGACGTCTTCGTCTACATCACCGATCCGCTCGTGCAGGCCACCGTCGATCCCATCCCGGGCAACTACACGACCCACTCGCTGATCGCGCTCACGAGCTGGAGCGACGCGACGGTCTACGTGGACCACTGGGAGAACGGCTACACCTACGACGCGAACAACCCCGACGCGACGGCGGACGAGAAGTACACGATGACCCCGGGGCAGGCGCTCAACTTCGAGAGCGCCGCCATCCCGCGGCCGCGCACGGGCGCCGACGGCAACACCTACATCGGAGCGGCCGGCAACTGCACCGCCCAGCCCGCGCCGGCCACCCCCGTCTTCCGCAACACCCCGAACTTCTGCTACGACGGACGCGATCGGATCATGGTCGTCGGCGGCGCCACCACCCTCACCCGCGCGGGGTGGATCAACAGCCCGAACCCGCCGCCCGACCTCGGCGTGCGCGCGGCCATCGGGGAGGAGGTCTACCCGCTGGCGCCGCAGCTCGTCCGGTACATCCTGCCCTTCGGGGAGGACGCCACCCGCCCCGACTACGAGCGCGTGATCGTCACGATCCAGGCCACCGAGGACAACACGATCCTCCAGCTCGACCTCAACGGCGACGGCACCTTCGACTCCTTCAACCCCCAGAACGGCTACCGCACGGCCCGCACGAGCTGCGCGCCCGGGTGCCTCGTTCCCACGATCACGCTCAACCGCGGCCAGACCTACGTCCTCGACCGTGACAGCGACGGCGTCCTCGGCGGCACCCTCAACAAGGACGCGGTCATCCTGGGCAACAAGACGCTGCAGGTGGAGTACTTCTACGGCGAGGCGAACTCCAACCCGTACAACACCCGCGCCGTGTCCGCCTATCCCCGCGGCTTCTGGGGGCGCGAGTACTACGCGCCCGCGGACGGCGCCGCCGCCGGCAACACCGACCTCCTGGTCTACAACCCGGACGCCGCGAACACGATCACGGTCAACTGGCAGACCACGACGGGGACCGGCTCGTTCACGCTCGCCCCGCGCGAGCGGGGCTTCTTCCAGAACAAGACCGGCGCCTACGTGCCGAACGGCTCGGGCGTCTACCTGCGCAGCGGCGGGACGTTCTGGGGCACGTCGGACATCGACTCGAACAGCGGCAACTACGACTGGGGCTACAGCCTGGTCCCGTCCTACCTGCTCGTGGACGACCAGACCGTGGCCTGGGCGCCGGGCAACTACCCGGTCCTCGCCTGCAACGCCGCGGAGGGACGCGACGACGGGATCTTCATCACCCCTGCCCAGGACAACACCACGATCTTCATCGACAAGAACGGCGACGGCGTTCCCGACACCGACGCGAGCATGGAGGTGCTGCTGGGAACGACCGCCCTCACGCCCACGGCGTCCGGCGGCTACGTCGCCAATCGTCTCGAGTCGCTCTACGTCACGGGGAGCCGGACCGGGAACCTCGCGAGCAGCCCCTGCGACCTGACCGGCGCGCACATCTGGGCCACGGGCCCCTTCTCCGTCGCGTACGGCGAGAACCCCGACAAGGCGACGGCGGCCGGCGGCTCCGACCTCGGCTACACCGTGCTGCCGAGCCCCGAGAACTGGATGGACCTCGCGCTCACCATCGACAAGTCGACGAGCCCGGTCCTCGTGTCGACGGTGGCCGGGGCGACGACCGTGACCTACACGCTCGTCGTGCAGTCCCACGAGTTCAACGTCGACGCCGTCAGCGTCGCCGACACCCTGCCCGCGAACTGGACCTTCGACAACAACAGCGCGACGATCACGCTCCCCGACCTGACCACGATAAGCGGGGCGGGGGCGAACCCCACCGTCGCCCTACCCAACCTGACCTGGGGCTCGGGCCTGCTCGGCGGCCTCCTGCCGCACCAGACGATCACCATCACCTTCACTGCGCGCACGACGGCGGCCTTTGCCGTCACCGCCCTCACGCGCAACCAGGTGACGGTTACGGGCACGCGCAACGTCGGAGGCGTCGTCCAGACGTTCAAGGCCAGCGACTTCGTGTTCAACGCCTACACCGACGGCTCGGTCAACATGCAGCTGAGCAAGGCGTCGTCGGTGCCTCTCGCCACCCCCGTCAGCCCGGGAGACACGCTCACCTACACGGTGACGGTGACGAATCCGGGGACGGCGACCGCCAACCTCACTCGCGTGTGGATCTACGACGCGCTGCCTCCCGGCGTCACGCCCGTGGCCGGGAGCACGACGCTCAGCCGCTCGTCGGTCGCCGACTCCTTCGGCACGGCCGCCTACACGAACAGCGACGGCACGCGGGCGTGGGCGACGAACTGGACGGAGACGAACGACGGCACGAACACCGCCACCACCGGCGACGTGCAGGTGGTGGCCGGCGAGCTGCGCCTGAACAACGCCACCAGCAACGAGCCGGTCGTGCAGCGGCGCGTGAACCTGGCCGGCGCGACGTCGGCGATCCTGACGTTCGGCTACCGCACCACGGCCGGGGTCGACGCCGCCGATGGGATCCGGATCTGCGGCCGCCGCCAGAGCACGGACGCGTGGACGTGCCCCTTGACCGCGGCCGGCAACTTCACGGGGATCGCCGGCGCGACCTCGGGGACGTACACGGCCAACCTCTCCGTGCTCGGCACGCTGACCGCCACCGCGGAGATCAGCTTCCAGTTCGTCGCGAACACGTACACGGACACGGCCGCCAACGAGTCCTTCTTCGTCGACAACCTCTCGATCACGTACGACGTCGCGGCGACCGGCGGCGACCCCGCGGACATCCTTTCCAGCAGCGCCCTCTACACGCTCGCCCCCAACCAGACGCTGACCGCGACGTTCAACGTGACCGTCGACAACCCGTTCCCGACCACGGCCGACGACATCGTCAACGTCGCGACGAGCGGAGCCGCGCAGCTGCCCGTCACCCTGACCGCGAGCGCGCGCAACATCGCCGTCGTCCCGAGCGGCGGCAGCGGCACGGTGGGCGACCGGGTCTGGCTCGACTCCGACGCGGACGGCGTCTTCGATCCCGGGGAGACGGGGCTCGGCGGCGTGGAGGTGACGCTCAGGGACATCTACGGCACGCCGCTCCAGGTCACGACCACGGACGCCCAGGGACGCTACACGTTCATCGACGTCGCCCCCGGGACCGGCTACTACGTGGAGGTCACCGGGGGCCTGCCCGGCGCCCTCGTGCAGACGACGGACACGGTCGGCGACACGTTCGCCGTGAACGGCTCGTTCGCCGGCAACACGGGCACGCTCAACTGGCTCACCGCCTGGACCGAGACCGGCGACGACGGCGTCGCCACCACCGGCGACATCCGCATCGCCAACAACCGGATCCAGTTCCAGGACACCGCGGCCTCGGTCGCCGCCAACGAGTCGATCCAGCGCTCGGTGACCGTGACGGGCGCGACGAGCATCGACGTGCAGTACGACTGGCTGGGCACCGCGCTGGGCACCCCCCTCGTGGCGGGCTCCGACCGCGTGGTCGTGGAGTACAGCACGAACGGCACGACCTGGACGACGCTGCGCACGATCGACGCGGCCGCGGCCCAGACCTTCACGGACACCGTGGCCTGGACCCCCACCAACACCACGTTCTTCCTTCGCTACCGCACGCAGGACGTGCTCGAGACGAGCAAGCTGGCCGCCATCGACAACGTGCAGGTACGCTTCCCCCAGAGCCTGCGCACGGCTTCCTTCAACCTGGCCGCGGGCCAGGACTACGTGCAGGCCGACGTCGGCTTCCGGGCCGCGGCGAATACGGCCGCCATCGGCGACCTCGTGTGGGTGGACGCCAACAGCGACCAGGCGCGCAACCCCGGTGAGGCGGGCCTCGCCGGGATCACGGTCCAGCTCTTCGAGGACACGAACGGCGACGGCCTGCCGGACGGGGCCGTGGTCGCGACCACCGTGACCGACTCCGGCGGCGGCTACCTGTTCACCAACATTCCTGCCAACGGTGTCCGCGACTGGGTGGTCACCATCAACACCGGCCAGGCCGGACTGTCCGGTTACAGCGCGACGACGCTCACCCTATTCTCCTATGCGAACCTGCCCTCGGGTGCCGTGCGCGTCGATGCCGATTTCGGCTTCCGCAACCCGGCTTCGACTTTCACCATCACCGACGGCGTCTGGCTGGACAACGGCCTCCCCACGGGCACGGCCAACAACGGCGTCAAGGACGGCACCGAGGCCGGCATCGCGGGCGTCACGGTCAGCCTGCTCGACAGCAGCGGGGCCACGGTCGCCACTACGACCACCGGCTCCGACGGGCGCTTCCAGTTCACGGGCGTGCCGGGCGGGAAGAACTACAGCTGGCGGATCACGGACGACGCCGGCGTCCTCGCGGACTTCTACGGGACCACGACATCCGCGCTGAGCGGCAACTTCCAGATGACGGGCAACCTCACCACGAACCTCGACTACACCCTGCCGAGCGACGTGCGGCACTTCGGCTACAACCAGACGCGCTCGATCGGCGACACGGTCTGGAACGACAACGGCGCGGGCGGCGGGACCGTGGGCAACGGGATCCAGGACGGCACGGAGCCCGGGATCAGCGGCGTCACGGTGCTGCTCTACCGCGACGTCAACAACAACGGCGTCTTCGATCCGGGGGCCGGCGGAGACGGCGCGCCCTACGCGACGCGGGTGACCGACGCGGCCGGCCACTACCTGTTCGCGGGGCTGCCTTCGGGCTCTCGCTGGTTCGTCAGCATCGACAACACGCAGGCCGCGCTCGCCGGCTTCAACATGGTGCTGCCTGCCGACTTCGACGGCAACGCCGCCAACGGCCAACAGCGGTTCGTGAACCCGGCCCTATCCGGGGGAGCCAACCGGCTGGACATCGACTTCGGCTACTGGACGACGACGCCGTTCACCGTGTCCGGGCGTCTCTTCAGCGACGTCAACCGCAACGGCGTCGACAACACGGAGGCGGGCCTGAGCGGAGTCACGATCCAGCTCCTCACCGCGGGCGGAGTGGTGGTGAGCACGACCACGAGCGCGGCCGACGGCAGCTACAGCTTCGTGGGCCTGCCCGCCGGCACCTACACCGTGCAGATCACCGATACGTCCGGCGTCCTCTCCGGCTACGAGACCACCTTCGAGCGCACCGAAGGGGCGCTCGCCGCCAGCTACAACGGCCAGGAGACGGTGACGCTCGGGCCTACCGTGACCAACGTCAACTTCGGCTTCTACCGCGGGACGATCCTGGTGACGCGGGCCCTCGTCGCCTCCTTCCGGGCCTACGACCATCACGGTGCCGTGGCCGTCGAGTGGACGACCGGCTCGGAGCTGGGCACGGTCGGCTTCTTCCTCGAGCGATGGGACGAGCGGGAAGCGCGCTGGGTGCCCGTGAACGAGCGCCTGCTGCCGTCTCTCATCACCGCCCGGCAGGGCGGCGTCTACCGCTACGTCGATGGCGGCGCCGCTCTCGGTGAGCGGCACCGCTACCGCCTGGAGGAGGTCGAGGCTTCCGGGAAGCGCCGTTCCTTCGGGCCCTACGAGGTCGAGGCCCGGCCCGCGAGCATGAAGGAGCAGGCGGCCCTCGACGGAGACACGGTCCTGGCCCGGCAGGGCTACTCGCGCACGCCCCACCGCGAGCGAGAGCAGGTACGGCGAGCGCGCGCCGACGTCGCGCGGGCCGAGGCGGCGCGGGCGGAGACGGCGCGCGCGGCGAGCCTGCGCGGACTCGACGTGGCGCCGGCCGTCAAGCTCGGCGTGGCCGAGACCGGCATCCACTACTTCGGCGTGTCCACTTCCTCGCTCGGGATCAAAGCGACGCCGCTCGCGCAGCTGCGGCTGACGAACCGCGGCCAGCCGGTGGCGGTGACGCCCTCTCCCGACGGGATCGGCATCCTGTTCTACGGCCGCGCGCCGCAGTCGGTCCTCGAGCGCGACAACGTCTACCGCTTGTCCGGCGAAGGCGGCCCGCTGCTCATGCCGACCAAGCCGCTCCCGAGCATGCCCGCGCCTTCGGGGGCCGAGACCTACGTCCGGACGCTGCACGTCGAGCAGGACCTCATCGCCGTGCCCGAGGTCTACAACGACCCGACGGGCGACTACTGGGTGTGGGACTACGTCTATGCCGGCTACGGGGCGAAGTCCTTCACCTTCCGCACGGACGGGGCGGCTCGCGTGGACCCCGTCTCGATCACCATCCGCCTCAAGGGCGGCACGGACACGATCGCCGACCCGGACCACCACGCCACCTTCAGCCTGAACGGCGTCCCCATCGGCGAGGCGTTCTGGGACGGCATCGAGCCCCACGAGACGACAGTGGACCTCGATGGCGCCCTGCTCGTGGACGGCGAGAACACCTTGACCGTGGACGGCCTGACGGACACGGACGCGCCCTACAGCTTGTTCTACCTGCAGTCGTTCGACGTGCGCTACACCAGCACCTACCGGGCCCACGGCAACGAGCTCGAGTTCCCGGTGTCCGGCGCCCGTGCCGTGCTCGTCTCCGGCTTCACCCGGCCCGACATCATGCTCTTCGACGTGACCGCGCCCGCCCGGCCGGCGATCGTCGCGGCTCCGGTGGCGCCGCTGTCCGACGGCACGTACGGGATCGTCGCGGCCGCGATCGACCCCGAGGCGGTCTTCGTCGCCCTCACTCCCGACGCCCTTGCCAATCCCGCCCGCGTCCTCGCCGACGCGCCGTCGGACTTGCGCCGGGAGGAGAACCGCGCCGACTACCTGCTGATCACGACCGCCGCGCTGCGCGACGGAGCGCAGGCCCTCGCCGACTATCGCTCCGATCTCACGTCGCGGGTCGTGGACATCGAGGACGTCTACGACGAGTTCAACGACGGCATCGCGAGCCCCGTGGCCCTGCAGCGGTTTCTGGCCTATGCCCGCGCGAAGTGGACGGGCGCGCCGCGCTACGTCGTGCTGGTGGGCGACGGGACGTACGACTACAAGGATCGCCTGGGCTTCGGCGACAACCTGATCCCGCCCATGATGGCGACGACACCCTCGGGGCTGTTCGCGTCCGACGGCTGGTTCGTGGAGACGAGGAAGCCCGACGCCCGCGAGCTCGCGATTGGCCGGCTGCCGGTCACGACTGCAGGCGAGCTCGCGGAGATGATCCGGAAGATCCAGGCCCGCGAGGCGGCCCGGGAAGAGCCGTGGGCGCGGAGCGTCCTCCTGGTCGCGGACGACCCGGACAACGCCGGCAACTTCCCTCGGAGCAGCGAGGGTGTGGCCGCCCGGCTCTCGGGCGGGACCTCGATCTCGCGCGCCTACCTCTCGGTCCACGGGCTGGCGGGCGTGCGCAACGCGCTGCTCGGGGGCATCGACCAGGGCACGGGCGACGTCGTCTACTTCGGCCACGGCGGCTACGACCGGCTCGCCGACGAGGGCGTGCTCACCTCGGCCGACGTGCCCGCGCTCGCCAACGCGGACCGTCCGACCGTGCTCGTGGCCATGACCTGCCTCGCGGGCAGCAGCGCGCTCCCCGGGTACCCGACGCTCGGCGAGCTGCTGCTGCGCCAGCCGGGGGGCGGCGCGGCGGCGGTGTGGGCGCCGAGCGGGATGTCCGAGAACGACCTCGCCGAGCCCCTGGCCGAGGCCTTCTTCGGCCAGCGCCAGGGCCGGGCCGCGCGGCTCGGCGACGCGGTCGTGCTGGCCCGCCGCGCCTACCGTGCGGCACAGCATCCCGCCTACATGCTGTCGATCTACAACCTGCTGGGCGATCCCGCGATGCGCTGGCCATGACGGAGAACGTGGGTGGCACCCCTGTGCCGTGCGTGCTAAGGTCACGCTCGATGTCGTCGGGCCTCAAGCGCACGCCGGACGTGATCGAGCGCACGGTCGCGGACGAGACATTCCTTCTGCCGGTGCGCGGCGAGCTCGCGCGGACCGTGGAGATGTTCGCCCTCTCCGATGTCGGCCGCTTCATCTGGCACCGCGCGGACGGCAGCCGCCGCCTTTCCGATTTCGTGGCGGAGGTCGTGCGCGAGTTCGACGTCGACGAGGAGCGGGCGCGGGCGGACGTGGCCGCCTTCGTGGAGCAGATGCGCGCCTACGGGCTGCTGACCGGGGACGAGTGATGGGGATGTCGCTCGTCGACACCACGGCCACGGTCTCCGAGTTCGTGAAGCAGTTCGGAGACCTGACCGAGGCCCGGCGCCTGCCCCTCATGGGCATGCTCGAGATCACGAGCCGCTGCAACCTCCGGTGCGTGCACTGCTACCTCGGGCCGCAGGAGGAGCAGCAGAAGAAGCGCGCGGCGGAGATGTCGACGGTCGAGGTCCAGGGCCTGATCGACCAGATGGTGGACGCGGGCACCCTCTACCTGACGATCACCGGGGGCGATCCCATGATGCGCCCCGACTTCCCGGCCATCTACCGGCACGCGAAGGAGGCGGGCCTCCTCGTCACGGTGTTCTGCGACGGGGTCCTGGTCACGGAGAGGGTCATCGAGCTCTTCCGCGACCTGCCGCCCTCGCTCGTCGAGGTCAGCATCTACGGCGCCACCGCCGAGACCTACGAGAAGGTGACGCGCGTGCCGGGCTCGTACGAGAAGTTCCGGGCCGGGCTCGACCGCCTGCGCGCCGCCTCCCTGCGCGTCGGCCTCAAGAGCGTGCTGATGACGCTCAACCAGCACGAGATGATCGCCATGGAGAAGATGGCCGAGGACTGGGGCCTGCGCTTCCGCTACGACTCCGCCATCTTCCCCTGCCTGCCCGACCACAGCCAGCAGCCGCTCGACCTGCGGGTGCCCCCCGCGGAGGCGGTGGCGATCGAGATGGCGAACCCGAAGCGGCGGGCGGCCATGGCCGACTACTTCGAGACGCGCCAGAACGTGCCGGGGTCGCCCGAGCTCTACCAGTGCGGGGCCGGCCTCACCTCGTTCTACGTCGACCCCTTCGGGGACGTCTCGCCCTGCCTGATGACCACGAAGTACCGCTACAGCGCGCGCGGGCACGAGGGCGGCTTCCAGGCGCGCTGGCGCGACGACGTCTCGCGGATCCGGACCTTGCGCCCGGAGAACCCCGAGCACGGGTGCCACAACTGCGGCGTGCGGGCGGTGTGCACCGGTTGCGCCGCCTTCCACGCGCTCGAGACGGGGCGCGAGGACGTCAAGTCCGAATACGTCTGCGAGACGACGCAAGAGCGCGTGAGAGTGCTCAAGAGCGAGATCGAGCGCCGGAACGGCCGCACATTCCTTCGGGTCCTGAGGTGAGCATGGAAGCCGAGAGCACGAAGCGCGAGTACCGACCGCCGCGAGTGATCAAGATCGACCTCGCCGCCGAGGAGGTGCTGGCCGTGGGCTGCAAGATGACGGGCAACCAGCCGGCCTTCAACCACCTCCCCTGCGTCACCCGCTCCTGCGCGAACCAGGGATCCTAGCCGCGCGCTCGGTCCTCCGCATCGGCGGTCTCGCGTTCGACACGACCTCGACCGCCCCGTTCCTCGACGCCGCGCACGCGCCCTATCCCGATTTCCTCGCCCCCCGCCCCGAGGACGGCGACGCCGTGATCGCCGTGGCGTTGAGCCTGGGCGACCCCGCGCTGCCCGCGGCTGCCGCGCGCACCTTCGACACGGGCTCGGCCTGGTCGGTCTACGCCCTCGAGGACGGGGACGCGGCGATCGTCATGTCGCGGCCCTCGGCGCGCGACATCCCCTTGCTGCAGGCGCGCTTCGACGTCGAGGTGACCCGCGTGCGTGTCACGTGCTCGCCGCGGGTCGCGGTGGAGGACCGCATCTGGAACCCGGTCTGCTACCCGCTCGACCAGCTCCTGACCATGCACCGTCTCGCGCGCGAGGGAGGAACGATCGTGCACTGCGCGCTCCTGGACGTCGGGGGAGCCGGTGTCATCTGCCCGGGCGTCTCGGGCGCGGGAAAGACGACGCTCTCCCGACAGCTCGTCGGGGTTCCTGGTCTGCGCGTGCTCAGCGACGACCGTGCGGTCGTCCGGCGGTCGGGGAGCGGCTACCTCGCCTACGGCACCCCTTGGCCGGGGGAAGGCGGCTTCGCGGTCAACGCCGCGGTGCCGCTGGCGGGCGTCGGCTTCATCGAGAAGCGCGCGGCGCCGGAGACGATGCCGCTGACGCGCAGCGAGGCCATCCAGCGCCTGGTGCGCGTGTCCTCCGTTCCCTGGTACGACCGCGAGGCGGCCGGGCGAATGTTCGACGGCCTGGTCGACCTCTGCGGCCGGGTGGCCGTCTGGCGTCTCGGCGTGCCGCCCTCGGCGGCGGCAGTGGACGCGGTGCGGGCGCTCGCCGCGGGCCGGCCGCTCACCGACCCGCCGGGCTAGCGGCCCGACCTCAGGGACCGATCCTCAGGGCTCGAGGACGAAGTGTCGGGCCGCGGTGCACGGAGCCGTCTCGTCGTCGAGGTAGGGTACGACCGTCCAACGCCCGTAGAGGCCGGTGGTTGTGATCGCAGTGCCCGCGACGGGCAGCCGCGCGCTGACCGAACGAACGGCGCCCCGCTCGTGTCGAGGGAGCGTCGCGTCGAAGGGGATCGAGAATCTCTGGTAGAGGTACCCCTGCGGAGTGAGGACGCGGAGCTGCAGGCGCCGGCTGCCCGTGAGCGTGTTCGGAAACGTCGTGGTGATCTGGACGTCCGGCGTGTGGCTGGCCGAGAAGAGGTTCCGGTTCGTCCCCTGCGTCGTCGAGGTCACCGATACTGCGAGACAGCCCCCGCCGGACCCAGGGTATCCGGCGGGCGTCTGCTCACGCGCCGCGGGGGCCTGCGCGAGGGCGAGGACGAGAGGGGCGAGGATCAGCATCGGCGGCACCTCAGGGACCCTGGATCGCGAAGACGGCCCCCGCCGCGGTCCCCACGTACAGGAAGCCCGTCTGGCTGTCGACCGTGGGGCTCCCGACGGGGGCGAGGTCCCCGAGGGGGATCTCGACCTGCGTGGCCGCGCTCCCCGTTGAGTAGTCGAGCCGGTAGAGCTTGCCGTTCGTGGAGCCGACGTACACGTATGGACCGCCCGGCAGGTACGTCGGGGTCGACGGGCCGGCGATCCGCTGGGCCGCGGGCTCCGACGATCCCGCCGAGCCGTCGCGCGTCCAGACGGTAGTGGGTGCAGCGCTGTCCGGCGGGTCGTCCAGGGCCCAGATCCGGTCGGTCGTGGTGAAGAACAGCCTGCCGTTTGCGCTGAGGCGGTCGGCGCCCACGAACGACTTGACGGGCCCGTTGCCGGTGGCGAACGGCACCGTCCAGACCGGGAGGCCCGTCGAGGCGTCGAGGGCGTGGATCTCTCCCAGAGCGTTGCCCACGTAGAGTCGGTCTCCGCGCACGGTCGGGCTCCCCTGGACGCTGCCTACGGCCCGCGACCAGAGGTGGTGCCCGGTGTCGAGGTCCACGCACCAGACCGTGTGGTTGTCGGGCTCGCTCGTCCCGTGGGCCACGCTCGCGAAGTAGACGCGGTGGCCCGCGTAATCCACCGTGGCCTGGCCGTTGATCGGGCCGATCTTCCGGCCCTCGCCGGCGAAGGCGAAGGCTACCGTCCCGTCGCCCACGCGCAGGGCGTAGAAGACGTTGGGGATCCCGGTGTTGCGCGTCCCCAGCAGGATGTAGTTGTGGCTGCCCCCGAAAATCGCGAACATCCCCGACGGAGCGGCCTCGACCATCGAGCCGAGCGGGTCGGATCGCCAGGCGAGCTTTCCCCTCTGGGCATCGATTGCGTAGGCGTACCCGTCCTGGGCGCCCAGGAAGAGGACCTGGGAGGCCGAGAAGACCGGCACCCCGATCGTCGATGGCCGGCCCTGTGAGGGGCCGGCGAGTGCGTGGGGCGTCCAGGACGTGGGCCACGTGCCGCCGTTCGGCCCTTTCCTCGCCGAGTACACGACGCCGTCGTTCGCGACCACGTGGATCGCCTCGAAGCCATTCCCCGGAGCGGCGAGCGAGGAGGCCCCCACGAAGAAGGCCCACTTCGCCGCGCCCGCGCTGTTGAAGGGCCTGGCCACGACCGAGCGGGGAGGGGAGAAGACAGCACCCTTCTGGGGAAAGACCGAGTAGCAGTAGTAGGTGCCCGGAGTGAGACCAGTGTGGGCGTACTGCTGGACGCCCGCGACAAAGGGCGGGTCGGGCGTGATCGTCGTGCCGCCCGGCCCGGTGGGTCCGGTGGGCGGCTCGCACGCGGCCGCCGTGGCCGCGGTGTTGAAGCGGACGCGCACGCCGGTGAAGCCCGATCCCGGGGGGTTCGACCATTGCAGCACGACCTGCCCGCTCCCGGGTGCCGTGCCCCCGGTCGCGGTCGCGGTGACATAGCGCGCGCAGTCGGCCCCGGTCGTGTTGAGGAAGAGATGCAGGCTGCCGTTGAAGACGATCACGGCGTCGTCGAGGCCGTCGGCGTCGAGGTCACCCGAAGCGAGTCCCGTCGGACTGCCCCCGCCCAGGGACTCGACGTGGGTGGAGACGAATGTTCCGTCCCCGGTGCCGAGGAGGCTCTCGAAGTCGAGGTCTCCCTGCTCGACCACGGTCAGGTCGGGGAAGGCGTTTCCGTCCAGGTTGAGGGCCACGAGGGCGTGGGGGATGTTCGTGGCGAGGGTCGAGCGGAGCGGCAACCCGCCGGCGAACGTCCCGTCCCCGTTTCCCAACCGCACGTAGAGGTCTTTGCCCGGCGACTGGCTGATCACGACCAGGTCGAGCCGACCGTCGCGGTCGACGTCGCTCAGGATGAAGTCTGCCGTCGCCGCGGGAAAGGGATTGGCGGGCGAGAGGGCGCCGAAGCCCCCGGAGCCGTCGTTGAGCGCGACGAGCACATCGTTCGTGGCGAAGCGGAGGACGGCGATGTCGGGGAGGAGGTCTCCGTTCAGATCGCCTACGCGCACGACGTCCGACGGCCCGATGGTGGTGCCGACGGCGGGATTGAAGCTCCCGTCACCGTTGCCTCCGAGCACGTACAAGGTCGTGCCCGTGCCCACGGCGAGGGCGTCCACGTGGCTGTCGTGATCGAAGTCCGCCGTCGCGAGGGTTCGGATGCCGTCGGGCACGTTGTAGGGGCCT
Organism: Acidobacteriota bacterium; assembly: GCA_046726955.1. Lineage (GTDB taxonomy): Bacteria > Acidobacteriota > Vicinamibacteria > Fen-336 > Fen-336 > CAVPGH01. The sequence continues at coordinate 674 of JBKPBQ010000013.1, read as the reverse complement.
GCCCCTGCTGCGGTAAAGCCCGACGGCGAGCCCAGGAAGATCGAGATCGACGTGCCGGTGGCGACCGCGAGGTCGAGGTAGGCGTCGTCGTTGAAGCGCCCCATCGCCGAGGCCGACGGAGCGGCGGGGCCCGGGATCGTCGCGGTTCCGCTGAACGTCCCGTCGCCGGCGCCGAATGCCACCTTGATGCTTCCGTCCTCGACCGACACGATGTCGAGCTTCCCGTCGGAGTTCACGTCGCCGAGGTGGACCTGCTCGGGAGAGAGGGTGGGCGGAGTGGCGGCCGTGAAGCCGAGGTCGTCGCAGGTCTGCGCGCGGACTGCTGCGGAGAAGGCGCAGAGGATCGCCGCGATCACGAGCGGACGAACCAGCAAGTGGATGCGGCGAGGCGAGCGCGGACACGACACCGCGCAGTCGTCGCCCTGAACCATCTGGAGCTCACCCTCCACGAAAGCCACCCCACGGGGCCGAAGGGACGCCCCGACGGTTCGACACGATGAGTACAGCCTTGGGCTACATGACTTTCATATCACGTCGACCACTCCGATGGCGAGTGCAATTCGCAGAGCAAGTCACGGCCCGACAGTCCGTTAGGCGATAATGATGCTCTCCTTATACAGATCGGTCCCGCAGATGCGCCTCGATGTGGAGCCAGTGCGCCTCGGCCGGAGACC
>JBKPBQ010000012.1:0-5837 GCA_046726955.1 Acidobacteriota bacterium | reverse complement strand
GGTGCGGGCCTCGGCACCGAGGCCGGAGCGGGGCGCGGAGTCGAGGCTGGAGCGGGCCGCGGCACCGACGCGGCTGCTCCCGCGCCGAGAGCTCCCGGCGAGGGGGCCTGGCGTCCGCCTTGCGTCGCGGCCACGCGCCCGAGCTCCTGCATGCGCTGGCGCAGGCGCGAGGCCTCTCGCTGGATCTCCCCGATCGCGGCGGTGCGCTTCGCCTCGTCCCGGTGCGACAGCAGATGATCGGCGTGCGACAGGATCGCTCCCAGGCCGACGTTCACGTCCTTGACGAGGTCGCTCAGCGCTTCCGCGAGCTCGACGTTCGAGCGGATGGCGCGGTGCAGCAGCTCTTCCGAGACGGGGCTGGCGTCGGGGCCCGTCTGCATCGGGTAGATCGGCTCGGAGTCCGGCGTCTGGGCGAGGATGACGCGCGCAGGCGAGCCTCCGGTGGGGACGCCCGGAGGCGGCTGCGGGACCTTCTTCAGGAGCGCGGCGAAGGCCTGGCCCACCACCTCGGGGACTACGGCGGGGTCGAGCCCCTTCTCCTTGAGGTTGTACTTGACGGCGATGGCCGCGAGCATGTCCTGGACGACGGCCACGAACGTCTCCATGACTCCTTCGCCGCGCGCGGCCACCGCGGGGAACGCCTTCCGCTGCCAGAAGTTCAGCGTGCGGTCCATCGCCGCCCGGGGCTGCAGCTCGCCGAGGTCCTGCTTGTTGTACTGGAGGACGAGCGGGACCTTCTCAGGTACCAGGCGGTTGGCCAGGAGGTTGACCTTCATGTTCTCGAAGGCCGACATGTTGTCCTTCTGGCCCGAGCGCTGGCTGTCCGCGACGAACACCACGGCGTCCGCCCCGGCGAGCACCACCCGTCGCGTCGCGTTGTACTGCACCTGGCCGGGGACGGTGTAGAGCTGGATCTTGAAGTCGTACCCCGACACGGCGCCGAGGCTGAAGGGCAGGAGGTCGAAGAAGAGCGTGCGGTCCTGCGCGGTGTTGAGCGAGATGAGGCGGTTCGAGCCGTCGGGGTCCGTCAGCCGGTGGATCTGCTCGAGGTTGGTGGTTTTCCCCGACTGCGGGGGACCGTAGTAAACCACCTTGGCCTTGATGGTCCGTTCGCTGAAGTTGAACTGGACCATAGCGGAGGGAAAATCGGCTCAGACGCTCCTTGGACGCGCGGCGACGCGAGACTATAGCACGCCCCCGGATGAGCCCAAAAAGCCGCCTCCGACCGCGGGTTGGACGCCCGGCCGCGTGCTGGTATACTCGGTGTTTGCGTCCGGGCCGGACACGGGCCCTCGTGGAGGATGTGATGGCACAGCGATGCGACATCTGCGGCAAGGGTGCCCAGTTCGGCAGCCGGGTGAGCCACGCTCACAACGTCACGCACCGCCGGTTCAACCCGAACCTCCAGCGGGTGCGCGCGGTCGTGGGCAAGGGCACGCACCGGAAGGTGCGGGTGTGCACGCGGTGCCTCCGGTCCGGCCTGGTCCAGAAGCCCGCGAAGCGCACCAAGCCGGCCGCTTAAGCAGAGCGGCGAGCCTCGACCTTCGGCCAATAGCAAGAGCGGCGAGCGGAGCTCGATTCATCCCCCATTCGGGGGACAAGCTCGCAGCGGAGCGAGCGGGGGGTCTGGGGGGTGCGACCACCCTGGCTCTTCAGCCAGGGCAAGCAGCACTACCCGAGCTCAAAACGCCGCGATGACGTCGATCTCGACTTTCACGCCCCGCGGCAGGCCGGCGGCCTGGATGGTGGTGCGCGCGGGGGGGTTCTTCCCGAGATAGCGGCCGTACACCTCGTTCATCCGCGGGAAGTCGGCCATGTCGGCGAGGTAGACCGTGGTCTTCACCACGTTCTCCGGGCCCATCTTGGCTTCCTTGAGGACGGCGAGCAGGTTCTTGATCACCCGATCCGTCTGGGCCTCGATGTCGCCGTCTACGACCTCCCCGGTCTGGGGGTCGAGGGCGATCTGGCCGGAGCAGAAGAGCATCCCTCCCGAGATCACGCCTTGCGAGTACGGGCCGATCGGTTTGGGAGCCTGGGTGGTGTTGACGTACTTGCTGGGCACGGTTGCTCCTTCTCGTCCCATCGCCGAGGCGGCGAGGACAGGGAAGACAGCCTATAGTGAAGGCGGACCGGCGATCAAGCCGGGCAGGCAGGGCGCTATCGCGCGACCGACTGGCGCTCCACGTCGATGACTCCGGCCACTCCCCGCACAGACTTCAAGACCTTGTCCAGGTGCTTCAGATCCTGGATGCGCACGGTGAGCTCGATCGAGGCCGTCCGGTCGTCGAACGTGCGCACCTGGGCGTCGCGCACGTCGCTCTGCGTCGCGGCGAGCACGGCGGTGATCGCGGCCAGGGCCCCCGGGCGGTCCTCGACGTCCACGGAGAGCCGCACCTCGTAGTCCTCCTCGCCTCCGCGCTCCCACTCCACCGGGATGCGGCGCTCGGGGTCGTACACGAGGTTGCGGACGTTCGGGCAGTGGAGGGCGTGCACGGAGACGCCCTTCCCCCGCGTGATGTAGCCCACGATGGGCTCGCCCCGTATGGGGTTGCAGCACTTGGCCCGGTAGACGAGGAGGCCGTCCGTCCCCTTGACCTTGATCCGCTCGTCGCCCACCCGCAGGAAGCGCTTGACCGCGTCGGCGATGGGACGCGGCTTCTCGGGGGCGGGCGGCGTCTCGAGCTTCTCCGGGGGCAGGAGGCGGGCCAGGAGCTGGCGCGTCGAGACCTTCCCGTAGCCGATGGCGGTGAAGAGGTCGTCGGCCTTCGCCCCCACGCCGAGCTCGGCGGCGAGCGCCTCGAGGGGAGCGGGATTGGCCACGAGCTTGCGGAACGAGAGGTCGTGCCGCCGCAGCTCGCGCTCCACGTGCTTCTTGCCGATCTCGAGGGCCTGCTGCTTCTCCGCGGTGTTGAGGTAGTGGCGGATCTTGGCCTTGGCGCGGTTCGTGACCGTGAAGCTCAGCCAGTCGCGGCTCGGGTTCTGTCCCGGGTTGGTCACGATCTCCACGATGTCGCCGTTGCGGAGCTTGTAGCGCAGCGGCACCATCTTGCCGTTGACGCGCGCTCCCACGCAGTGGTGCCCCACCTCGGTGTGGATGCCGTAGGCGAAGTCCACGGGGCTCGCCCCCCGCGGCAGCATCTTGACCTCGCCCTTGGGCGTGAAGCAGTAGACCTCCTCGGGGTAGAGGTCGAGGCGGAGCGAGTTCAGGAACTCGTGCGGGTCCTTCACCTCCTGCTGCCACTCCAGCAGCTGGCGCAGCCAGGAGAACGCCTGGTCGTCCTTGTCGAACCCGCTCTTGCCCTCCTTGTACTTCCAGTGGGCGGCGATGCCTTCCTCGGCGACCCGGTGCATCTCGCTCGTGCGGATCTGCACCTCGAAGGGGTGGCCCTCGTCCCCGATCACCGAGGTGTGGAGCGACTGGTAGCCGTTGGGCCGGGGCATGGCGATGAAGTCCTTGATGCGTCCGGGCACGGGGCGCCACTGGTGATGGAGGATGCCCAGGGCCGCGTAGCAGTCGGTCACGCTCTTCACGACCACGCGCAGGGCCACGAAGTCGTAGACCTGCTCGAGGTCGATCCGCTGGCGCTTGAGCTTCTGGTAGATCGAGAACAGCCGCTTGATGCGCCCTTCCACCGTGACCTCGAGGCCGGCCGCCTTGAGCTTGTCCGCCACGGTCGCCCGCACCTTCTCGATGAAGGCCTGGGCCTGGGCGCGGCGCTCCTTCACCCGGGCCGCGAGGTCCTTGTACGTCTCCGGCTCCAGGTACTGGAAGGCGAGGTCCTCGAGCTCGTTCTTGACCTTGCTCATCCCCAGCCGGCCGGCGAGGGGCGAGTAGATGTCCATCGTCTCGCGGGCGATGCGCATGCGCCGCTCCTCGGGGAGGTACTGGAGCGTCCGCATGTTGTGGAGGCGGTCCGCGAGTTTCACCAGGATGACGCGGACGTCGTCCACCATGGCCAGGAGCATCTTGCGGTAGTTCTCGGCCTGCCGCTCCTCGGAGGTCGAGAACGGGATCTTGCTGATCTTGGTGACGCCCTCCACGATGTGCAGCACGTCCGGCCCGAAGTACTCCTGCAGGCGCTGGGGCTCGGTGAGGGTGTCCTCGAGCACGTCGTGGAGCAGCCCCACCGCGACGCACGTCGGGTCCATGTGCATGTCCGCCAGGATGGAGGCGACCTCGAGCGGGTGGACGAGGTAGGGCTCGCCCGAGGCGCGGGTCTGCCCCTTGTGCTCGACCGCGGAGAAGATGTATGCCTTGCGCAGCACCTCGAGGTCCGCCTCCGGGTGGTGGCGCTTCACCGTCTCGTAGATGTCCTCGAAGCGGATGGTCGGCGGCATCGTGTCGCGTGCCTTCTTCCGTGCGTCGTTCAGTTTAGGAAGGGGGTTGGCGGTGGTCAACCGCGGGCCGATTCCTTGACTTGGTTCTTCGCCGACGACTATAATCCGCCGCTCTGGAAGCCCCGCTCCTACACTCATTTCCGCGGAGTCTGCTGATGAAGACCCGGTATCTGGCCCCTTTCCTCGCTGCCGCGATACCCGCGCTCCTCTCGTCGGGCTGCAACACGGTCAAGGCCCAGGCCGCCTTCAAGGACGGCAACAAGCTCTACAAGGAAGAGAACTACCGCAAGGCCATCGAGTTCTACGAGAAGGCGGTGGCGCTCAAGCCGGACATGGCGGAAGCCCACTTCTACCTGGCGAGCTCCTACCAGGCGCTGTTCCGGCCGGGCAAGGACGATGCCGAGAACAAGGAGCGACTGGAGAAGGCCGTCGAGCACTACAAGAGGGCGCTCGAGCTCAACAAGGCCAACACCGAGAACCTGAAGAAGGTTCGCACGAACACGCTGGGCGCGCTCACCGGGATCTACTCCGAGCCCCCCCTCCAGAACTACGAGACGGCGCTCAGCTACGCGCAGGAGCTCGTGAAGGACAACCCGACCGACACCAAGAACCTCTACGCGATCGCGAACCTCTACGAGAAGTTCGGCAGGATCGCCGAGGCGGAGCAGACGTACCAGAAGGTCACGGAGCTCAACCCCCAGGACGCCAAGGCCTGCGGGGCGCTCGCCGCGTTCTACAACAAGCCGCTCTGGGAGGGCCGGAGCAAGTTCGACCAGGCGATCGAGACGCTCAAGCGCTGCACGAGCATCGAACCGAACGATGCGGCGGGCTACTACAAGGTCGCGACGTTCTACTGGGACAAGGCCTATCGCGATCCCCTCATCACCGATCCCCAGAAGAACGACTACGCGGACAAGGGCCTCGAGCAGGTGGACAAGGCCCTGGGGATGAAGCCCGACTACTGGGAGGCGATCATCACGAAGGGCCTCCTCTATCGCGTGAAGGCGCAGGTGGCGCGCAACCCGAAGGAGCGCCAGCAGCTGCTGGAGCAGGCCCAGACCCTCCAGAAGCAGGCGATGGAGCTGCGCAAGGAGCAGCAGGCGGCCCAGGCGGGCACGGCGAGCGCGTCTCCGCCGGCCGACGTGCCTCCCGTCCCAGAAGGCGGCGAGTCGAAGTAGAGACGGGCGGCCCTCGCCCACGGCCGCGAGCTCGTCCGTTCTTCGGGGCGGGGGCCGTCGCGTGCCACGGGGAACCGAGCGGCAACAGGTAGGCGGTCCCGCGGGGTAAGTGGCGCGCCTCGAACTGGTCCCGGAACCAGTCACATTCCTCCCGGATCGCGATCCGGGGAAGGCGGGGACGGGGAAGTGAACGCCGAGCCTTGCGGAGTACCTACGGAGCGCCGGGAGCGGCTCCGCCCGACTCCTCGATCATCTTCTCGGAGATGATCCCGATGCGCTCGACACCCGCACCCTTGGCGATGTCCATGGCCTGGACGACCC
>JBKPBQ010000011.1:0-6056 GCA_046726955.1 Acidobacteriota bacterium | reverse complement strand
GTCAAGCATTAGGCGGCAGGGTGCCGAAAAGTGTCCTCACGCGGCGCGCGGCAACGCGCGCGCGGCTGTCGAAGGCTGCTTTTTCGGCACCCTGCAGCTAGCGCTGGAAGGCGTAGGACAGCTTCACGAAGAACTGGCGGCTCGTGGGAGAGAGCCCTCCCGTCTCCGGCCGCTCGCGGTCGTCGCCGTAGCCCAGGAAGAACGCGGTCTGCCAGTTGATCCGGTAGCTCAGCAGGGCGGATCCGGAGAAGCTCGCCTCCCGCGCCACGACCGGCGAGGGGTAGAGCGAGGTGTCGCGGCGCGTCTCGATGTACTGGCCGATGAGACGGACGAAGAGCCGTGAGGTGAAGTTGTAGGTGGCCTTGAGGCGCTCGACCTGGGCGGTGAAGAGCCGGCCCGATCCGAGCGCCGGGTCGTCCACGTTCAGCCACGACAGCTGGCTCACCGCGTCGAGCGTGAGGTGGTCGCTGGGACGCAGCGTGAGGCCGAGCAGCAGGTCCGCCCCCGTTCCCACTCGCGTCCCCACGACGTCGACGTCCTCCCCCGCGAACCCCGACAGCGAGACCTGGGGAAAGAGCCGGCCGGGGTCGATCTGCACCCGGAAGGACGCGCGCGTCACCGGGAGGAGGACGCCGTTCGTGCTCAGCTTCTCCATGGCGAGGCCGGCGAAGCCCTGGAGGTTCTTCCGGCCCTGGAAGACGATCCCAGGCTCCACCCTCTCGTGGATCTCCCGGTGCTCGCGGTCCTGCGCGTACTCGGCCACCACGTAGGGACGGAGGTTGGTGAAGAAGTCGTCGCGGTAGAACGTGTAGCCCGCGTCCAGGAAGCCGTCGCGGTAGCCGACCTGGGGGACGAACCCTTCGTCGGCCCGGAAGAAATCGCCGAAGTCACGGTAGCGCACGAGCGTGTCCACGGTCCGCGTCTGCCGAAGCCAGCTCGCGACGAGGGCGCGCGAAGAGAGCTGGCGGCCGTCCCATTCCGGCAAGAGGTCGGGACGGTCCGGAGTCTCCGTCCGGCTCAGGAGGAACTGGCCCGAGACCTTGTCACGGTCGTTGGGCCGCCACTGGAGGTCGGGACCGAAGACGTGGTTGTACCCGCCGCCGTCCTCGGAATCGATGACCCGCCCCGTGTAGAGCAGACCCACGAACGACGCCCCGAAATCCTGACGCACACGGCCCACGCCCACCAACGAGCCGTAGTCCTGGGGGGCGAGGCTCGACTCGGTGGGCCCGGGGATGACGACGCTCCCTCCACCCCGGTCCTGCGCCGTGAGCAGCGTGTACGACGTCCTCCCGACCTTGCCCGTCACGCGGCCGCCCCAGCGGGGTGACGTGATCGTGCGCGTGTAGACCGCCTGGATCGGCGTCTTCAGGAGGTCGACGCCCTCCAGGAAGAAGGGCCGCTTCTCCGGATAGAAGAGGGCGAACCGGCTGTTGACGGCGATCTGGGCGACGTCGGCTTCGATCTGCGAGAAGTCGGGGTTGATCGTGGCGTCGAGGGCGGTGGCGGCCCCGGGCGTCCACTTCACGTCCACTCCTCCCTCGACCTTCTCGTCGGCCGCTCCCAGCGGAGCCCCCGGCTCGGGGGCCTCGGCGACGCTCTGCCCGCTGACGTACGGCGCGACCACGAAGTGCTGCGACGAGGGCAGCCCGGTGATCCCGCTGAGCTCGTGGAGGTGGCAGATGAAGCAGTTCGAGCCCGCGGGAAAGGGGCTGCTGAAGAAGCCGTGGCGGAAGCCGCGCGGGTAGTTCCTCCAGATGCGGATGCCCCAGCTCTGGGGATCGGCGCGAGGGTAGCGCAGCGTGGAGAACGGGATGCGCATCTCGACCTGCCATCCGCGGTCGGTGATGCGCGCGGCCGTGTCGTAGTAGAAGTCCGGGGTGAAGTCCTCCTCCTGGCTCGCGTCGTGATAGATGGCGTCGCCCTGGATCCCCCGGGGGTTGACGCGGAACTCGAACGCGGCCTGGCGGTCGTTCCGCGTGTCCACGAAGACGGCCACGTTGTCCTGGGCGGCGAAGACGGCGTCGCGGTCCACGTAGGGGGCGCGGATCTTGGCGGGCTCGGGGTCGTCGCACACGACCGCCACGTAGAGCGCCTTCGCGTCGTACATCACGAAGGCCCGCGTCTCCACGAGGGGCGCGCGGTTGTCCCCGAACGTGATGTCCCAGAACCTCGTGATCGCCGCCGCGTCCCGCCAGGCGGGCTCGCTGAGGTCACCGTCGATGGTGACGGGCTGCGACGTGCTCGGCAGCACGATCGGAGGGACCGCGGGCTCGGCCGCGCGCAGCGGCCGCGCCCCTCCCCCGACGAGGAAGAAGCCGACCGCGAGGGCGAGCCCCTGCGGGCCGCGCGGGCTCACGCGACCGCGGCCACCTTGTTCCCCCACCACCAGAGGAGGGGCACGACCACCACCATCGGGACAGCGATGGCCGTGACGCCAGGAGGAGGCGGTCCGAAGACGTTCGCGAAGTAGACGACGACGAGGACGGCCACGAGCACCCAGAAGCCGCGACTCATCCGGCGGCCCCGCGCGTAGAGCCAGACCCCGGCCGCGAACAGCCCGAGCTCGACCACAAGCGTCAGGGGGCGCGAGTTCCACAGTCCCAGGCCGACGAGCGGCCCGCCCCTGGGGAGGACCGGAACGTCGGGACGATGGCTCGCCGCGTCGAGGAGCCAGTGGCTCACGACGAGCGCGCCGAGGAGAAGGGCGGCGCGCGGTGTTCCGCCCCGCCCGCGGTAAACGAGCGCGGCGACGAGCGCCCACACCGCGACCATCAGGAGGCTGTGCGACCACGGATAGCTCTCGAACCGCAGCGGCGTCACCGCCGTGTCGCCGGGAGCGATGGCCACGCGCTCGACTCCCGCGAGCAGCAGGTACGGCCAGATCGCGTCCGGCAGCTGACCGCCCAGGAACGCGGTGCCGAGGCACAGCCGCGGCTCGGCCCGGCTGGCCGCGAGCGAGGCGGCGAAGTGTCCGAGGAACATCGGCCCCCTTCCTCCGTTGCTAGAATGGTCTCCCCGCAGAAGGGATCCCATGGTCATCCCGATCGGCGATGCCCCCAACGGCCGCGGCGCCGCCCCCGTCACCTACGCGATCATCGCCGTCAACGTCCTCCTCTACGTCTTCGTCTCGATCCCCCTGAGCGTGCGCCGGCCCGACCCGCGCGATCCCGAGCTCAGAGAGTACGTGCAGGTGATGACCTACGCCACGCGGGGCCAGGTGTCGCCCGCCGAGCTCCTCGAGCAGACCTCCGCCTACGACCTCTTCGTGTTCGAGCACGGCTACCGCCCCGTCCAGCCTTCGGTCGGCGACCTGTTCTTCTGCATGTTCCTCCACGGCGGCTTCCTCCACCTCGCCGGGAACATGCTCTTCCTCTGGATCTACGGGGACAACGTGGAGAAGCACGTCGGCTCGCTGCGCTACCTCTTCTGGTACCTCGCGACGGGAGCGGTGGCGACGCTCTTCCACTCGTTCTTCTCTCCCACGTCCCCGGTCCCGCTCGTGGGAGCCTCGGGGGCGATCTCCGGCATCCTGGGCTTCTACTTCGTGTGGTTCCCGCGGAACATCGTGCGCCTGCTGTTCCTCTTTCCTCCTTTCATCATGCAGGTGTTCGAGGTGCCGGCGCGGCTCGTGCTCGGCGTCTACCTCTTCCTGGACAACCTGCTGCCCTACCTCCTCGCGCGCGGCGAGGGCGGTGTCGCTCACGGCGCCCACATCGGCGGGTTCCTGGCCGGTCTCGCCGTGGCCTGGGTCCACAACCAGCGCGTCCAGCGCCGGGAGGGTGTCGTCCCCCCGCCGCCGGAGCCGGAGCCGGACGGGCTGCACGAGGCGATTCGCCAGGGCCAGCTCCGCCACGCCGCCGACATCTACCTGGCGCTCTCGCCGGCCGAAGCGCGGGGCGCGCTCTCCGCCGAGGAAGCCGTGGAGCTCGCCACGTGGCTGCGCCGGCAGGGCCGCTCCAACGACGCGCTCGTGGTCCTGCGCCGGACCGTGCGCGACGTCCACGAAGGGCCGGGTCTCGCCGAGGCCTACGCCCTCGCCGGCATGATCCTCCTCGAGGACCGCCGCGATCCCGCGGCCGCCTACCAGTACCTGCTCACGGCCCTCGAGCTCGATCCGGGCCCCGCGACCGCCGAGGAGGTCAGGAGCGCGCTGCGCCGCATCGACGGCCTCCAGGTGCGCAACGTGGGGCAGCTCCACCGCCCGCACCCCTGGTAGGCCCGCGGGCACGCTTCAGGCTCCGCCCAGGAACTGCAGGATCGCCCCCCGCGCGAGCTGATCGCCCACTCCCCCCGGACGCATGTCGAACCCGTGGTCGCCGAAGGGCACGCACACCTGCTGCACCCTCTGGCTCGCGGCCACGAGCTCGGAAGCGAGGAGCACCGAGTGCAGGCACTCCACGATGGGATCGCTCGCGCCGTGCAGGAGGAGCGTGGGCGGCAGCGGCTTGTCGCCGACCCAGTTGCGCGGGCTCCCGAGGCGATAGGCCTCGCGCCGGCTCTTCGCCGGCCCGCCGAGGTAGATCTCGAGCGACTGGTTGCCGCCGATGACGTCCGGGCGCATCGGGTTGGCGTGGCCGTAGACGAGGTCGGCGGGAGCGTAGAGGGCGACGACACCCTGGACGGGCTCGTCAGGGACATCGCACGACGGCGGCAGCCGCGCGTCGCCCGCCGAGTAGGCGGCGATGAGCGCGATCTGCCCGCCCGCGGAGCGCCCGAGGAAGAAGGCGCGGCCGGGATCGATGGCGAGCTCCGCGGCCCGCGCGCGCAACCGCCCGAGCACGCACTTGGCGTCCGCCACTCCCGCGGGAAAGGGATGCGCCGGAGCGAGGCCGTACTCGACGTCGAAGACGGTGTATCCGGCGTCGGCGAGGGCGCGCGAAGCGTGAACGCCCTGGCCCCGCTCGCCCCCCCGCCAGCTCCCGCCGTGGAGGAGCACGACGAAGGGCCGGGGAGCCGCCCCCTTCCCCGCGTAGACGTCGGCGCGCAGCGGGGGGTCGCGGGCTTCGAGCACCAGGTCCTTCTCCTCGCGCACCGCGGGCCGCCGCGGGCCGACCGCGTACTCCCACAGCGAGAAGGGAAGGCCGAGCCGGTGGAGGGTGAGCCACTGCGCGGAGAAGGGCAGGAGGCCGACGATCGCCGCGGGCGCGGCGAGGGCGAGGACTACTCGGCGGCGGCCGTCCGCCGGCGGGCACAGGGCGATCGCCGCCAGCGCCGCCGCCGTGACGCCGAGGCTCGTCTCGCGCAGAGCCAGCCGCGCGATCCACATCCCGCGCGTGAGTATGGGCGCGCAGACGAGGACGGCGGCCGTGGCGGCGAGCGCGGCGAGGACGAGCGCGGCGAGCCCCCCGGGGGAGGCAGAGGGGGCAAGCGAGCGCATGGGCCGGTGCATGATAATCGGCAAATCGCATGAGCGTCCCCGCTCCCGACCTCGCGGATCCCGCCGTCGTCTCCGCCTTCGACGAGCTGCCGCTGTGGTCGGCCCCCTTCGGGCTGCGCCTGCTCGAGACGGTCCGGCTGACGCCGGTGATGACCGTGCTCGACGTCGGCTTCGGGACGGGCTTCCCCCTCCTCGAGCTCGCGCGACGCCTCGGCTCGTCCGCTCGCCTCTACGGCGTCGATCCCTGGGCGGCCGGGATCGCCCGAGCCCGCGCGAAGTCTCGGACGTACGACGTTCGGAACGTCCTGCTGCTGCGCGCGGTCGCCGAGCGGCTTCCCCTGCGCACCGCGAGTGTCGACCTCGTCGTGTCCAACAACGGGCTGAACAACGTGGAGGACGTCGCGCAGGCCCTCGCGGAGTGCCGACGCGTGGCGAAGCGGGGAGCCCAGCTCGTCCTCACGCAGAACCTGCCGGAGACGATGCGCGCGTTCTACGACGTCTACGAGGCCGTTCTCACGGAGTGCGGCCTCGAGCCGTCGCTCGACGCGCTGCGCCGCCACATCCACGCGAAGCGCCGGCCGCTCGCGGAGGTGCGCGATCTCCTGGCCGCGGCGGGCTTCGAGACCCTCCGCGTCGAGGAAGACTCGTTCTCGTTGCGCTTCCTCGACGGCACGGC
>JBKPBQ010000010.1:0-5155 GCA_046726955.1 Acidobacteriota bacterium | reverse complement strand
CTCCCAGACTTCCGCCTGCGAACGTTAGCTGCAAGCGACAGACCGGACTGAACTGGCGCGGAATCGCCACGTCCGGCCTAAGGGACCGGCAAGACGCGCGCAATCGGTCCATGGAGACGGAAAGGATTGCGCGCCCCCGCGTTGTCGCTGACTCATCGGGGCTTCTCCACGGGTGGCCCGCATCCTGCAGCGGAGGGACGGCAAGGTGACTATGACGACCAAAACGACGATCACGGTTGACGGGAACGAAGCCGCCGCCTCGGTGGCCCACCGCCTGAGCGAGGTGATCGCCATCTACCCGATCACGCCGTCGTCCAACATGGGCGAGCTCGCCGACGAGTGGTCCGCCCACGGGACGCGCAACGTCTGGGGGCTCGTTCCCGAGGTCACCGAGATGCAGTCGGAGGGCGGGGCCGCGGGCGCGGTGCACGGCGCGCTGCAGGCCGGCGCGCTCGCCACGACCTTCACCGCCTCGCAGGGCCTCCTCCTGATGATCCCGAACATGTACAAGATCGCGGGAGAGCTCACCCCCTTCGTCATGCACGTGGCGGCGCGCGCCATCGCCACCCACGCGCTCTCGATCTTCGGCGACCACTCGGACGTCATGGCCTGCCGGCAGATCGGCTTCGCGCTCCTCGGCTCCGGCTCCGTGCAGGAGGCGCAGGACATGGCCGCGATCGCGCACGCGGCGACGCTCGAGTCGCGCGTGCCCTTCCTGCACTTCTTCGACGGCTTCCGCACTTCGCACGAGGTCCGGAAGATCGAGTTCCTCGAGGACGACGACCTCCGCGCGCTCGTGCCGGAGACGCTCGTGGAGGCGCACCGCAAGCGCGCGCTCACGCCGGACCATCCGCTCCTGCGCGGCACCGCCCAGAACCCCGACACCTTCTTCCAGGCTCGCGAGGCCGCGAACTCCTTCTACCGTGCCTGTCCGGACGTCGTGACTGGAGTGATGGACCGCTTCGCGTCGCTGACCGGACGCCGCTACCGGCTCTTCGACTACGTCGGACATCCCGAGGCCGAGCGCGTGCTCGTGGCCATGGGCTCGGGCGCGGAGGTGGCGCACGAGACGGTCGAGTGGCTCGTGGGCCGCGGCGAGAAGGTCGGTCTCGTGAAGGTCCGGCTCTACCGGCCCTTCTCGGTCCCCGCCTTCGCGGCCGCGCTGCCGAAGACGACGAAGGCGATCGCCGTCCTCGACCGCTCGAAGGAGCCGGGGGCGATCGGCGAGCCTCTCTATCTCGACGTCGTGGCGGCGCTGCGCGAGGCGCGGGAGGCGGGCCTCCTCTCCCTCTCCCGCGATCCCCTCGTGATCGGCGGCCGCTACGGCCTCGCTTCCAAGGAGTTCAACCCCGCGATGGTGGCGGCGGTCTTCGAGGAGCTCGTACGCCGCGAGGGACCCCGCAACCACTTCACGGTCGGAATCGTCGACGACGTGACGCACACGTCGATCCCGGTGGACCCCGATCTCGACATCGACTCCGAGGACCGCGTGCGGGCCGTCTTCTTCGGGCTCGGCGCGGACGGGACGGTGGGAGCCAACAAGAACTCGATCAAGATCATCGGCGAGGAGACGGAGCACGACGTCCAGGGGTACTTCGTCTACGACTCGAAGAAGTCGGGGGCGATGACGGTGTCGCACCTCCGGTTCGGGAAGGGGCCGATCCGTTCCTCGTACCTCATCCGCCGGGCGAGCTTCGTCGCCTGCCACCAGTTCGGGTTCCTCGAGCGGTACGACGTCCTCGACTACGCGGCCCCGGGCGCGGTCGTGCTCCTGAACGCGCCCTGGCCCGTGGACGAGGTGTGGGGCCACCTTCCGGTGGAGGCGCGCCGGCAGATCGTGGAGAAGAAGATCCAGCTCTTCACCATCGACGCCTACGCGGTCGCTCGGGAAACGGGCATGGGGAACCGGATCAACTCCGTGATGCAGACCTGCTTCTTCGCGATCTCGGGCGTCCTCCCCCGCGAGGAGGGGCTCGCCCAGATCAAGAAGTCGATCGAGAAGACGTACGGCAAGAAGGGGGCGGAGGTCGTGCGGCGCAACCACGCGGCGGTGGACGCGACGCTCGCGCGGCTCCACGAGGTCGGCGCCTCGAGCCGGCGCGCCAACGTGAACGGGAACGGCGCCGTCCGGCCGATCGTCCCTCCGGAGGCTCCCGACTTCGTCCAGCGCGTGACCGCGATGATGATCGCGGGCAAGGGCGACCTCCTCCCCGTCAGCGCTTTCCCCGTGGACGGCACCTGGCCGACCGCGACGTCGCAGTGGGAGAAGCGCGCGATCGCCCAGGAGATCCCGGTGTGGGACGCCGAGCTCTGCATCCAGTGCAACAAGTGCGCGATGGTCTGCCCGCATGCCGCGATCCGGGCCAAGGTCTTCGCCCCCGAGTCGCTGGCGGGCGCGCCCCAGAGCTTCAAGGCCGTCGACTATCGGGGGCTCGAGTTCAAGGGACGCAAGTACTCGATCCAGGTCGCCCCCGAGGACTGCACCGGCTGCACCCTCTGCATGATGGTGTGCCCGGCCAAGGACAAGGCGAACCCGCGCCACCGCGCGCTCGAGATGGCTGCCATGGCTCCGCTGCGCGATCCGGAGCGTGAGAACTACGCCTTCTTCCTGGGCCTGCCCGACCCGGACCGGCGCGAGGTGAAGACGGACGTGAAGGGCGCGCAGTTCCTGGCTCCGCTCTTCGAGTACTCCGGAGCCTGCGCGGGCTGCGGCGAGACGCCGTACGTCAAGCTCATGACGCAGCTCTTCGGCGACCGCGCCCTCGTGGCCAACGCGACGGGCTGCTCGTCGATCTACGGCGGCAACCTGCCCACGACGCCCTACACGGTCAACGCCGACGGGCGAGGGCCCGCGTGGTCGAACTCGCTCTTCGAGGACAACGCGGAGTTCGGCCTCGGGATGCGGCTCGCCCTCGACAGCTTGATGGAGCAGTCGGTGAAGCTGCTGCGCGACGTGGCCGGCCGGCTGCCCGAGAACCTCGTCGCGGACCTCCTGAGGGCGGACCAGTCGAGCGAGTCGGGCATCGCCGGCCAGCGCGAGCGGGTCGTCGCCCTGCGCGATGCGCTCCGCTCGGTGTCCGGACCCGAGGCCGCGCGGCTCGCCCTCCTCGCCGACTACCTCGTGAAGAAGAACGTCTGGATCGTGGGAGGCGACGGCTGGGCCTACGACATCGGCTTCGGCGGCCTCGACCACGTCCTCTCCATGCGTCGCGACGTCAACGTGCTCGTCCTCGACACCGAGGTCTACTCGAACACCGGCGGGCAGCAGTCGAAGGCGACGCCGCTCGCCGCGTCCGCGAAGTTCGCGGCCGCGGGCAAGGAGATCGGCAAGAAGGACCTCGGGCTCATGGCCATGGTCTACGGCCACGTGTACGTCGCCCAGGTGGCCTTCGGCGCCAAGGACGCGCAGACCGTCAAGGCGTTCCTGGAGGCGGAGAGCTATCCCGGCCCGTCGCTCGTCATCGCCTACAGCCACTGCATCGCCCACGGCTACGACATGGCCCACGGCCTCGACCAGCAGAAGCTGGCGGTGGACGCGGCGGTTTGGCCGCTCTACCGCTTCGACCCGCGCCGCGTGGCCCAGGGCCTGCCCCCGCTCGTGCTCGACTCGCCGGCCCCCAAGGTCTCGGCGCGCGAGTACATGAGGAACGAGACGCGCTTCCGGATGGTCGAGAAGCTCGACCCGCTGCGCTTCCGCCGCCTCCTCGGCATGGCCGAGAAGCGCGCGGCCCAGCGCTACGCGATCTACCAGCAGCTCGCCGGCGTCAAGGTGCCGATGGCGGCCGAAGAGCCCGCGGCGGCGACGACTTAGGGAGGACGTCCATGGACCTGACGACGACGTACCTCGGCCTGAAGCTCCCCCATCCCTTGATGCCGGGGGCCTCGCCCCTCGTGGACGACCTCGACAACGTGCGGCGGCTCGAGGACGAGGGAGCGGCCGCGATCGTGATGCACTCGCTCTTCGAGGAGCAGATCGTCCGCGAGCAGGTGGCGACCTTCGTGCACACCGAGTCGCACGGCTACTCGTTCGCGGAGGCGCTGACCTACTTCCCGAGCCCCGACGCCTTCGCCCTGGGGCCGGAGGAATACCTCGACCAGATCCGCCGCATCAAGGAGGCTGTGCGCTGCCCCGTGATCGCCTCGCTGAACGGCTACACCCTCGGGGGATGGCTGGGCTACGCGCGGCTCATGGAGCAGGCGGGGGCGGACGCGCTAGAGCTGAACGTCTACCAGCTCGCCACCGATCCCGACGAGGACGCCCGCACGATCGAGGACCGCGCGGTGGAGATGGTGCGAGAGGTGAGGACCTCCGTCCGGATCCCGGTGGCGGTGAAGCTCTCGCCCTTCTACACCGCGCTCGCGAACTTCGCGCACCGGCTCGACGACACGGGGGCGGCGGGCCTCGTGTTGTTCAACCGGTTCTACCAGCCCGACATCGACGTGGAGGAGCTGCAGGTCCGCCGAGGGCTATACCTCTCCAACTCGTCCGAGCTTCCCCTCCGCCTGCGCTGGCTCGCCATCCTGTCCGGGCACCTCCGGTGCTCGCTCGCCGCGAGTGGGGGCGTCCACATCGTGACGGACACCGTGCAGGCGCTCATGGCGGGCGCGCACGCCGTGCAGGTCGTCTCCGCGCTCCTCAAGAACGGGCCGGCGGCGCTGGGTCATCTCCGGAAAGGCCTCGCCCGCTGGCTCGAGGAGCACGAGTACCACTCTCTGGCGCAGCTCCGCGGCAGCATGAGCCTCGAGGCCTGCCCGGATCCCCGTGTCTACGAGCGCGCCAACTACATGCTGACCCTCCAAGGATGGCGCGGAGAGTGAGCCCTGCTAAAATCGTTTCCAACGAATGACGTTCCAGCACCTGTCGGAGAACCCCCGTAACGAGGCGCGGGCCTGGAACGTCCCCCTCGGGGTGCCGGGCTTCCGCTACGCGGACCTGAACCGGGTCCGCCGCCTCGAGGCCCTCGACAGCGCCTTCCTGCAGTCGCTGCGCGCCGAGGACGGCCCCCTGGCCGCCGAGTTCGAGGCCTACCGCGCGGGCGCCGCCGTCGAGAAGCTCGCGGAGTCGCAGCTGCTCATGCGCGTCGCTCCCTCCGCGGCCCGCTTCCTCGCCCGGCTCTTCCGCGTGGAGGTGGAGCACGAGGGCCTCTGCGCGCGC
>JBKPBQ010000009.1:0-4846 GCA_046726955.1 Acidobacteriota bacterium | reverse complement strand
CTTCAGTTCCGTACCATTGTCAATCGATTGGACGTACTTCGCTTGACATTCGCTATCGGCGAGGGCGTCAGGCGGTCTGGATGACCTTCAGCACGCGCTGGTTCTGGATGGAGATCTGCGCCGCGACCTTGCCCGCGACCTCGGCGAAGGCCTTCGCCGCCGGCGCGTCGGGGGCGGCGGCCACGATGGGACGGCCCTCGTCTCCGCCCGCGCGCACGCGCGTGTCGATCGGCACCTCGCCGAGGAAGGGGATCTGCATGTCCTCCGCCATCCTCTTGCCGCCGCCGGTGCCGAAGATGTCCGTCTTCTCGTTGCAGTGGCCGCAGACGAAGTAGCTCATGTTCTCGATGACGCCGAGCACGGGGATGTTGACCTGGCGGAACATGGCGACGGCCTTGCGCACGTCGGAGACGGAGACGCCCTGGGGCGTCGTCACCACGACCGCTCCCGCGATGGGGACGCTCTGGGACATGGTCAGAGCCACGTCGCCCGTGCCCGGCGGCAAGTCCACCACGAGGTAATCAAGCTCGCCCCAGGCCGTGTCGCGCAGGAACTGCTGGACGGCGCCGTGGAGCATCGGCCCCCGCCAGATGAGCGGCTGGTCGGGGGGCACGAGCATGCCCATCGAGATGACCTTGATGCCGTAGGCCTCGGGCGGGACCATGCCCTTTTCCTCGCTAGCGTGGGGCTGGTCCGTGACGCCGAGCATCTGCGGGATGTTGGGCCCGTAGACGTCCGCGTCCATGAGCCCCACGCGCGCGCCCTTCTGGGCGAGCGCCACCGCGAGGTTCACCGCGGTCGTGGACTTCCCCACCCCGCCCTTGCCCGCCCCCACCGCCACGATGTTCCGGACCCCCGGCACCTGCTGGCGTCCGAACCCGCCCCGCGCCTTCACGTCCGCGGTCATCTTCGCGCGGGCCGCGGTGACGCCGGGGAGGGCGGCCACCTTCTCTTCCGCCTCCGCCTTCATCTGGTCGCGCACCGGACAGGCGGGGGTCGTGAGCTCGATCGTGAAGTCGACCTCTCCGTCCGCGATCTTCACGTCCTTGACGAAACCCAGGGTCACGATGTCCTTGTGCAGGTCGGGGTCCTGCACGGTGCGGAGTACCGTCATCACGCTCTCTTGACTCAGGCTCACGACGTCGACCTCGTTCGGGAAAAGGAGACGGCCGCCTCCTAGGAGGCGAGGGCTTTGTCCACTGTCTCCTGCAGCTTCTTGAACTTCGCGGGCAGCGCGCCCAGCGCCTTGAAGAGGATCCTGCCCTCTTTGTCGATCACGAAGGTCGTGGGATAGCCCTGGTCGACGCCGTAGGCCTCCTGCACCTTCTCGTCGCCGAGCACCTGCCGGTAGGGGATCTTGTACTCGCGAATGAAGTCGAGGATCTCCTGCGGCTCGCCGGAGTCCACGACCACCCCGACGACCTCGATGCCGCGGGGCTGGTTCTTGCGCCAGAAGTCGGCGTAGTCGGGGATCTCCTTGATGCAGGGCCCGCACCAGGTGGCCCAGAAGTCGAGGACGACCACCTTGCCCTTGAGCGACTCCAGGCTCACCCGGCCGCCGGCGAGGTCGGGCAGGTCGAAAGCGGGAGCGGGGCGCACCTCGGCCTTGGGAGGCGGTGCCGAGCAGGCCGCGGCCGCGAGCGCTGCCGCTACGATCAGTCTCGCTCCGCCCATCCGCATCGGTCTCACCCTACCCATCCCGCCATTATTCCGCGGGCCGGGGGAATCGGCAATCCGCGTGGCTCAGCCGAGATTGGCGAGGAACGGGAACGCTTTCGAGAAGTACTGGGCGAGGAGGGTGAGCCGGTCCGTCACGAGCAGTACGCCCACTCCCACCAGGAGGGCACCGGCGCCGACCTCGATCGCGCGCATCGACCCCCGAAGGCGTCCGAATGCCCGGAAGAAGCCGTTGATGGCGAGGGCAGAGGCCAGGAAGGGCAGGCCGAGGCCCAGGGAGTACGCGGAGAGGAGCAGGACGCCGTGAGCCACCGTCTCCTGCTGCGAGGCGTAGAGCAGGATCGCACCCAGGATCGGCCCGATGCACGGCGTCCAGCCGAAGGCGAACGCGAGCCCGACGACGTAGGCGCCGAGGAGCCCGAGGGGACGCGTCCGGACCTCCGCCCGCTTCTCCGCGAGCAGCCAGCCGATCTTCACGACGCCCATCGTGTGCAGCCCGAGCACGACGATCACGACCCCGCCCACGATCCCGAGCGCCCGCTTGTGCTGCTGCAGCAGCGCGCCGATGAGAGTGGCCGCGGCCCCGAGGGTGACGAAGACCGTGGAGAAGCCGAGCACGAAGGCGAGCGCCGTCAGGAAGACGCGGCGCGTGAGGGCGGGAGGCGGCTCCTGGTCCTTGAGCTTGGCCACGTTGACGCCGCTGATGAACGACAGGTAGCCGGGCACGATGGGAAGCACGCAGGGGGAGACGAAGGAGACGAGCCCGGCGAGGAGCGCGGCGACGGCGGAGACGGACTCGGAGGCCGCGGAGCCCATGGTCGTCCTAGCGCACCTTCTCCAGCATCAGGTTGTCGCAGGCCTTGCGGCCCGTCTTGGCGAGGTCGTACCACTTGCCGTCGATCCGCACGCGCACCACGTCCGCCGTGAAGTCGTTGTTCGTGCCGTCGACGTCGCACGAGGAGAGCAGCCACGAGCCCACGCCGTAGAGGTCGGCGGGCACGCGGAGCTCCTCGAACTGGCGGATCCGCGCGGGAGTGAAGCCGCCCGTGACCACGATGCGCACGTCGCGGCAATAGCGCTCCGCGATCTTCCGGTCCTCGCCGGAGAGGTTCCAGTGCTGCCACTCGCGGTCGATCCGCTCGCGCATCAGGAAGACGAGGCGTGGGGTGACGCCGCAGTCGAGGCGCTTGTCCCCGAGCGGGGGGACGGAGACGTCGCGGAGGCTCGCTGACGTGTCGGGCCTCACGCCGAAGAGCTTGTACTTCGCGGCCTCTTCGGCCCGGCCGGCGTGGAGGAGCTGCAGGTGGCGGCGGAACATCGTGCGGATGACCTCGAGCGAGGTCCCCACGCAATCGTTCCGGAAGTCCACGAGGGCGATGCGCGGGATGTCGGGGGGGCGCGTCGCCGCGAAGGCCATCGTCGCCTCCGCGGTGTCGCCGAGGAAGCAGGCGATGGCGGCGTGGGCGACGGTTCCTCCACCCGCCCCTCCCCACCAGTCCCCCTGGGCGTCCGTGGAGACGTAGGCAGAGAGGCTCTTGCCGAAGTTCTGGTTGAAGAGCTGGACCGCCACCTGGTACGCGTAGCCGTCGGCGGCCTGCACCTCGTGCGCGTCGAAGCGCGCAGGGAAGAAGAGTACCTGCTTGCCCCGGGCCGCCTTCAGCACCTCGTAGACGTTCGTGGCCACGCGACTGCCCCGGGTGAGCGCGCCCAGAGTGGGCGTCTCCAGGATCGCGAAGTCGCGATAGCGCCCGCGCACGCGCATCACGGGCGTGACGTTCATGACATCACCCTCGAACGCGGCCTCGCTTCCGTCGGGCACCGCCCACACCTCCATGCGGTCGAAGGTGTTCACGAACCGGCCGTCGTCGTCGAAGTAGCCCGTGCACTCCTGGAGCATGGCGAGCGCCTTGTCCACTCCCACCACCACGCAGGAGGGAATGCGGCGGGGGAACCACTGCATCTCGACCTCGATCGACCCGACGTCCACGTTCTTGAGGTCGACCTCGAGGTCGGAGAGATCGGGTGCGATCCCCCCGAAGCGGTAGCCCTGCCGCGCGAGCTCCGCGAGCGTGCGGGCGATGTTGATGAAGTACTTGTCCGAGTACCACCCCTGGCGCATCCGCTCCACGTCGAGCTTGAAGACGGAGGGCGGCAGGTGCCGCCGGTCGAAGATGGTCACGCGCCCATTATAGGTGGCGGATCTTCTTGACAAGGCGCCGCACGCGGAGGGAGAGTCGTCGCACCCGAACATCCCGAAGGAGGCGACCTCTACACCGGCGCTCCGTGCCGGCTCGTGGACACTCGCGGCCCGAGTTGTCCGACGGGTGGTCCCGCGCTCGGGGCGGGTGCCACGCGCAGCGTTCCCGGCCGCGGGCGCGCGCGGGATCCTGCCCGACGCCGCGTCCATCTCGTTGAACGTCACGGCGGTCCGGCGATCCAGGTCCGAAACGGATCGACCGCCACAGTGGACCTCATGCTGGACGTCGCCGGCTACTTCAAGTAGGCGCGTCGCCGCTCGTCGGTCGCCACCTTTGGAGCGCCGGAGACCGTATGGTCTACTTGACGGCGCACGCCACATGGAAGGAAGGGCGAAGAGTAGCGAAGCGGACCTCTACCGGCGCAAGGAGTGGATCACCAACCTCGCCCGCGCCATCTCCTGCGCGCTCGCGCTCTCCGCCCTCGCGCTCCTCTGGAACAGCCCGCGCACGCGGTCCGTTCCCGCTTCCCTGACCGCGGTCGCCTGGTTCGCGTTCTTCTTCGGCGCGCGATACCTGCGGCGCCGCTACCCAGACCGCAGCCGGCAGCTCAAGATCCTGCAGGACGTCGTGGACGCGCTCGCGGTGGGAGTCGGCTCCTACTTCTCCGGGGGACTCCACAGCCCGATCTGGCTCCTCCTCTACGCCCACGTGGTGGCGGTCTCGGTGCGCGGCGGCCTCCGCTACGCCATGGCCATGGGCTCGCTCGACGCGGGGATCGTGCTCCTCCTCGCCGGCATGACCACCGACCTCCCCGAGGGCGCGCTGCACGCGGTGGCGCTCCTGTTCTGCGCGTTCATGGGCGGCACCACGAGCTCGTACCTCCACGAGATCCAGCAGCGCCTCCACGACGCGAACCGCGCGCTGCAGGGCAAGAACGTGGAGCTGCTCGACGCGGCCGCGCGCGCCCGGGA
>JBKPBQ010000008.1:0-5455 GCA_046726955.1 Acidobacteriota bacterium | reverse complement strand
GCCGCCAGCAGCACGGGAACGAGCACGACCACGGCCAGGATCGCGCGGATCCACTTCATCGTTCGTCGTCTCCGGATCGAGGCGCGATGTTACTCCGAGCCGGACGAGCGGGGCTAGGTTATCCTGTGGCGCCGCTGGCGGAGGTGCGCTTCCGATGACGACGATTCTCCCGAGCTCGGCGCGGTCCCTGGGCGCCCGCGCGCTCGTGCTCCTCACGGTTTCGGTCGTCACCGCGCTCACCGGCGCGAACGCATGGGCGCAGGCTCCGACGAGCCCCCCGCCGACGCTCGCGCCGCAGCTACCGGAGCACCTGCAGCGCTACTACGAGGTGAGCCGACCCGGCACCGAGCACAAGCGTCTCGACGCGTTCGTGGGACGGTGGACGTTCCAGGGACGCTGGATGGGCGTCGACGGGAAGACGGTGAGCCTCGAGGGCACGAGCGAGAACCGCTGGGTGATGGGCGGGCGCTTCCTCATGTGCGAGGCGAGCGCCGAGGTCTCGGGCGAGAAGGTCGAGACGCTCACCGTCCTCGGCTTCGACCAGCGCCAGCAGCGCTACTTCGCGCTCGCCCTCGACAGCATCGCCTCCTACTACATCCCCTCCTCCGGCACCTACGAGGCGTCCACTCGCTCGTTCGTCCTGAGCGGCAAGGAGCGGGACGAGATCACGGGGGTCGCCAACTCCTACCGCCTCGTGCTCCGGGTCGAGGGACCCGACCGCTACGCCGTCGAGGTCTTCCTCGACGCGCACACGGGACCGCTGCGTGTCGTCTCGTTCGCTTTCGTCAGGAAGGGCGAAGCGGCCGCCGCCGGGGACGACGCGCGCCCGCGCTGATGGGCGGCCGGGGCGCACCGCTCGTCGGCGCCGCCCTCCTTCTCGTTTCGATTTCCGCAGGCGTAGCCGGGGCAGAGGACGACCTCTGCCGCGGCCTCGTCCGGGACAAGGACCCGCGGCCGCTCACGCCCCTCGCCGCCCCGCCCGCCGGCGGCGTCGTCGTGGATCCGCAGTTCCACACGCGCATCCGCCGGATCACCGCCGTCCCGCCTTCCGAAGGCGAGAACGCGGTCGCCAAGCCGATGTACGCGACGATGCAGGCCTGGAACGCGGACGAGTCGCGCCTCATCCTCTGGCGCCGCGGGCACGGGCACCTCCTCTTCGACGGCCGCACCTACCAGCTCCTGCGGAAGCTCGAGCTCGTCTCGCCGTCGGACATCGAGCAGGTGATGTGGGATCCCGTCGATCCCGACCTCCTCTACTACCCGAGCAAGTACAACGCCACGCCGAACCTGATGCGCTACCGCGTGAGCACGAACCGGAGCGAGATCCTCGCCCGCCTCTGGTTCTGTCCCGTAGACTGGGGCAAGTCGCTCTCGATGGGATCGGACCCGATGTACCTCTCGTGGGGACCCGGACCGCGCGTGCTGGGCCTCATGTGCGGCGACGAGAAGTTCCTCTACGACGTCACGACGGGCCGAATCGTCTCTCGGGGGACGATCACGAGCAAGAACGCCCCCCAGCCCGGGCCGAGCGGAGAGCTCTTCTACCTCGACGGCCGCGTGTACGACCGCTCGTTGCGGATGCTGCGCACGCTCGCCCTCGCGAACCCGTGGGAGCACGCCTCGCTGGGCCGCTCCGAGCGCACGGGCCACGACGTCCTCAACACGGTCGTCTTCGACCACCTGCCGGGCGGGACGAGCGCGCGGGAGGCGGGGACGCTCGTGAGCGTCGACCTCAGCACGGGAGAGAAGCGCGTGATCGTGGGCATGGCCAACGGCTATCCCTACCCGCCGAGCAGTACCCACATCTCCTCCGTCGCCCACAAGCGGCCGGGCTGGGTGGCCGTGTCTGTGGTCGGAGACCCGCGCGCTCCCGCCGTGCTCCACAACGAGCTCCTTCTCGCCAACGTGGACACGGGAGCCGTCTGCCGCGTCGCCCACCACCGCAGCCACGCCGGCGAGGGGCGGTGGGGCTACTGGGCCGAGCCCCACGTCGTGATCAGCCCCACGGGAACGCGGCTGCTCTTCGGCAGCGACTGGGGCAACGGGCCTGCCGTGGACACCTACGTGGTGGAGCTGCCCGCCTATTTGGAGGGTGCGACTCCCACCCAGCCGCGCACGCGGTAGAGTCCCAGCCCCAGCCACTCGTGTATCGCGAGGCGGAAGGCCTCGAGGCGCTCGACCGGCCGATCGAGCGTGTCGAGATCGGCGTCCGACTCGCGCGCGGGGACGCAGACGACGCTCAACCCCACCGCTTCGAGCGCCGCGCAGGCGCGACGGGAGTGCGTGGGAGACGTCACGACGAGCGCCTTCCGCCAGCCCTTCTCGCGGAAGAGCGTCGCCGTCTGCAGGGCCTCCTCGCGGGTCGAGCGCGCCGGACCTACGGTCTCCACCTCCGCTGCGACGCCCAGGCGATCGAGCTGCCGCCGCGCCGCCTGTGCGTGGGAAGGAGCGGGTGGGCCGGCCTCGGTGACGACGATGCGCGTCGAGTGGCCGGCGTGCACGAGCTCGAGCGCGCGCAAAATCCGGGAAAGGGCGGTCGAGGTCGGCTCGCCCGCCATCTGCAGGCGCGACCCCAGCACGACCACCGCGTCCGCAGCCGCCGGCTGCTCGTCCCGGACGAGCGGCCTCACGAGCCACGCCGTCAGAGGGGTGAAAGCAGCCGCCAGCCAGAGGACGGCCGCGCCCCCGGCTACCGCCCGCAGGAGTCGGGTCCAGCCGAAGCCGGCGAGCACCGCTCCGGCCACGGCACCGGGAATCCAGGCGGAAGCCATCTCGACGAGACCGAGGTCGCGGGCGGCGAAGCCGAGGAGCGCGCCGAGCACGATCCCTTCCCCACGGAAGAGCGCGCGGCGTCTCGTCCTCTCGTCGGTCTGGGTTGGAGCCGCGCCGTCGCCGCTCGCCTCCACGCCCTCTAGGCTACCCCGTCTTCGTCGCTCGACGCCGTGGGGAGGCGGGCTGAAACGCACGAAACGCGAGGCTCAACTCGGCAGCGAGATCGAGCGAGATCGTCTCGGCTTGACAGACCGGGAATTACTCATGCATGATTCGTGCATGGCGACGAAGACGATCACACTCGAACTCGACGCCTACGAGAAGCTCAAGCGGGCAAAGCGCTCCGAGCGCGAGTCGTTCTCGGAGGTCGTTCGCCGCGCTCGATGGGACGACGCGGCGACGACGGGGCCGCAAATCCTGGCACTGCTCGAGGACCTCCGCCGCATGGACCCCAGGAGCTTCCTGTCCGACGACGCCCTCGATCGCATCGAAAAGCGGGCGCGGACACGACCGATCGGGAGCAGAAATCGCGATCCGCGTCCGGAGCGATGATCCTCGACACCACGGTCCTGGTCGATCTGCAACGCGAGCTCCGGCGTGAACGGCCAGGCCCCGCCGTCGCCCTGCTCGCCGAGTCGAAAGACGCCGCTGCCTACATCTCCTTCGTGACCGTGATGGAGTTTGCCGAGGGCTTCGGCGACGAAGAGCGAGGTAGCTGCGAGCGGTTCCTGTCTGCGTTCCAGGTTCTCTGGCCTGATGCCGACACCGCCTGGCAGGCCGCGCGGGTCTCGCGCGCGCTGCGGGAAGAGGGAACGCCCATTGGCGATCACGACCTGTGGATCGCCGCGCTCGCGCTCCAGCACGACCGTGTGGTGGTGTCGCGGAACGACCGGCACTTCCGGCGTGTCGCGGGGCTCTCGCTGCGCACCTACTGAGCGCCGCTCCGACACCTACGACTTCTCTTCGCTACCGGCGGAACAGCGAGAAGAGGAGCGTCAGCAGGAGGCTGACGAGGAGGCAGGTCACGAGCGGGAAGTAGAAGGTGAAGCTCCCCCGGCGCACCACGATGTCGCCGGGGAGTCGGCCCAGCCCGGGGACCTTGCCCGCGAGCATGACGGCGACGCCGACCAGCGCGAGCAGGAGGCCCGCGGCCACGAGCGCGCGTCCCATCGAGGAGGAGTCCATGGCTCGCCTCGCCACTATCCTTCGGCGCGCGCGAACGCGTCAAGAAGAATGGCGAGAGGGAGCAGGAGCAGCCACCGAGCAGGCACCGAGCTCGCCCCGGGGCGAGTTCGGCGCCCGGGGAACGGCTTTCCTAGATCAGCTGTATTCCCGGGAAGAAATACCCGATCTCGAAGCGGGCCGTCTCCGGCGCGTCCGACCCGTGGATGCAGTTGGCCTCGATCGAGGAGGCGAAGTCCTTGCGGATCGTCCCCGGCGCGGCCTTCGCGGGGTCCGTGGCCCCCATGATGTCGCGGAGGTGCGCGATCGCGTTGTCGCGCTCGAGAACGAGCGTGATGCAGGGACCCGAGGACATGAAGGCGCAGAGGCTCGCGAAGAACGGCCGCTCGCGGTGCACGTGGTAGAAGCCCTCGGCCTCCTGCCGCGTGAGATGGCGCAGGCGCACCGCCACGAGGCGGAAGCCCGCCTTCTCGATGCGGGACAGGATCTCTCCGGCCTGGTTGGCCTTCACCGCGTCCGGCTTGATGATCGAAAAGGTTCGCTCCTTCACGGTCTCCCCTTCACTTCTTCTTGAGCGCCTTGGCCACGGCCGCCCCGATGTCCGCGGGGGACCGGACGACGTGGATGCCCGCCGCCTTCATGGCCTTCATCTTCTCCTCGGCGGTGCCCTTGCCGCCGGAGATGATGGCTCCGGCGTGGCCCATTCGGCGTCCGGGAGGCGCCGTCTGCCCGGCGATGAAGCCGACGACGGGCTTCTTGACGTTCTTCTTCACGAACGCCGCGGCCTCCTCCTCGGCGCTCCCCCCGATCTCGCCGATCATCACGATCGCCTTCGTGGCCCTGTCCCGGTTGAGGAGGTCGATCGCGTCCGTGTGGTTCGTGCCGATGATCGGGTCGCCGCCGATGCCGATGCAGGTGGACTGGCCGATGCCCAGCGTCGTGAGCTGGTGGACGGCCTCGTAGGTGAGCGTGCCGCTCCGGCTCACGACACCGACGCTGCCGCCGAGGTGGATGTGGCCCGGCATGATCCCGACCTTGCACTTCTCGCCGGGAGAGATGATGCCCGGGCAGTTGGGGCCGATCAGGCGGGTCGGCCGGCCCTCCAGGTAGGCCGCCGCGCGGACCATGTCGAGCGTGGGGATTCCCTCCGTGATGCACACGACGAGCGGGATCCCGGCGTCCGCGGCCTCCATGATCGCGTCGGCGGCCCCCGGAGGCGGGACGAACACGACCGAGACGTTGGCTCCCGTCTTGCGGACGGCTTCGGAGACGCTGTCGAAGATAGGGAAGCCCTCGACCTTGCTGCCGCCCTTGCCCGGAGTGACGCCCCCCACGACCTTCGTGCCGTAATCGCGGCAGCCGATCGCGTGGAAGGTGCCGTGCTTCCCCATCCCCTGGACGAGGAGCCGCGTGTCCTTGCCGACGAGGACGCTCATGCCGCACGCTCCGCCGCGGCCACCGCCCGCTTCGCCGCGTCCGTCATGTCGTCGGCGGTCTCGAA
>JBKPBQ010000007.1:0-6391 GCA_046726955.1 Acidobacteriota bacterium | reverse complement strand
GAGGCCAGGCGGCTTCGGCGCCGCTGACGGCGGACTACCGGCAGTCCGCGTTCAAGTAGCCGAGAGCGCGCAGGCTCTCGCACTGCTCGTGGGTGAGCTTGACCGATTCGGCTCCTTCCGCGGACGGGCGGCCGGCGAGGGCGAGCGTCCAGTGGTGGAGCGTCTGGCGGTAGTAGGCCGCGCGCAGGGGATCGGCGCCGAGCCGGTCGTGCTCCTCCCCGGGATCGGCCACGAGGTCGAAGAGCGTCTCCTCGCCGCTCCGCGTGTCGTAGAGGTACTTGTAGCGCGCATCGCGGAGCGCGTAGCGCGGGCGGTCCCAGACGGTACGGGAGAGGACTGCGGCCTTGCCCGGGGCGCCGCCCACGACGGGCAGCAGGCTCCGCCCCTGGAACGCCTTGTCGGACCCGCCCTTGCCGAGAACGCCGAAGACGTCGGCGATCGTGGGGGCGACATCCAGGAGATCCACCAGCTCGGAGACGCGCGTGCCCTTCGGTCCGCCGGGGATCCGGACGATCAGGGGCACGTGCACGCTCTCTTCATAAAGATGCACGTTGTGGCCGATCCAGGCCTTCTCGAACAGCTCCTCGCCATGGTCGGCGGCGACGATCACGACGGTCTTGTCCCAAAGGCCCTTCGTCTCCAGCTCCCTTCGGAGCGCGCCCAGCTCCTGGTCGGCAAAGGCCAGGTTGCCGTCGTAGAGGCGAACGAGGTCGTCGCGCTCCGCCGCCGCGAGCGGGCGCTTGCCCTGGTTGGCGGCGGTGATCCAGCCCATGTCCCGCCGCGCCGGCTTGGCGATGCTCGAGACGGGCCCGAAGCGCGTGTCGAACGGCGGCTCGGGATCGTAGGGAAAGTGGGGCTCGCGGAAGTGGACATACAGGAAAAAACGCCGTGAGCCGTGGGCCGCGACCCACTCCGGCACGACCTTGCGGAAGCCTCCCGCGCCGCTGCCCAGGCGCTTCCAGATCTCGTCGAAGACCGCGAACCCGCGCTCGAACCCTCCTGCCGTGCCCGCCACCGCGTTGGCGACGAACCCGCCCGTCTCGATCCCCTGCGCGGAGAGCAGCTCGGCCAGCGTCAGCCGGTCTTTCGGGAGGCGCGACGAGAAGCTGACCTCGCTGTGGTGGCGGTCCGGGTACTGCGACGTCCACACGGAAGACATCGCCGCGAGGGTGTAGACGGCAGGGGTGAAAGCCTTCTCGAAGACGACGCCCTCCGCGGCGATCCGGTCGATCTCTGGAGTCGTGGGACGACCGTAGCCATAGACGCCGAGCTGCTGGGCACGGGCGGCGTCGAGGATGACGAAGAGGACGTTCAGGCCGTCCGTGGTCCGCCGCAGCGCATCGCCCCGCGCGTTGTCTTCCGCGGAGTAGGAGACAGGCTCGAGAGCAGCGGATCCCGACGAGCCGAGGACCCGCGGCGTCGCGAGCGTCCCCCAGGCGAAGCGTGTCCCCGGCGCCGCTCCGACCTCGAGCGAGAGCCGCACGATGTCGCCTTCGGCTCCCGGCAGGCGCACGCTCGCCTCCGACCCTTTGGCGTCGCGCGGCCCCAGAGCGCGGCTCCAGAGCTCGCGCGGCGCCTGACCCGAAGACTCGAGCGCCACCCGAAAGGACACGGAGGACGCAGCGGCGCGTGCCGCGGGATGAAGATCGGGCGTGAAGCGGAGCTCTGCGCCGGCGGGAATCTTGACGGCGAAGCGCACCGCGGACGGCGCCAGCAACGCGAGGCTCGGCAGGCCCGCCGTCTCCGCCACGGAGAAAGGATGCGGGGCGTCCCGAGCGAGCAGGTCCTGAAGCCCGTCGTCTCCGGCCTCCCCCACCACCAGGCTGTAGAACGCCGCGGCCAGCCGCCGCCGGTCGGGGTTGCGCGGATCCTCGTCGGAAGGGGACACCGTCGAGCGGAAGACGAAACGGAGGCGGTTGTCGCCGGGACGCTGGACCTCGGCGGGAAGCGGGATCGAATACCGCGAGCGCTGATCGTTCAGGCGAATCGTCGTGACCGTCTTGCCGTTGAGGCGCACCTCGGCGCTCTGATCCCGGATGCCGCGATAGGGGGCGAGGTCCACGACGGCCGCCCGCGCCGCGACCGCAGGCCAGGTGAAGGCCACCTCGGCCTCTTCCTTCGACCAGAGGAAGGGCTCGGCCGTGCCGCTTGCCGCTTCGCGATAGAAGCCCTCGGCCTGCTGCGGTTCCGCCCCGGGCGTCCCGAAGAGCACCGTCTCACGCGCAGACCATCGCTCGGCCACGGCGACACGGCGTGCGAGGTCGTACACGACGGCCTTCGGGCCGACGCGGCAGCCGACGACGAGGACGACGAGGGCGACGCCGGCCGCCGTTGCCGCTCGGACTCGTTGCGGAACGGGCAGGAGGGTGACGTCGCTCAAGTCTCTTCGGGACGTCGCGTTCTACTTGACCTTCGTTCCCGGGGCGACGTCGGCGTCGAACGAGCAGAGCACGGCCCGGCCGTCCACTGTCCCCGCGAGCACCATGCCGTTCGACTCGACGCCCATGAGCTTCGCCGGCTTCAGGTTCGCCACGAGGACGATCGTCTTGCCCACGAGCGCTTCGGGCGCGTAGGACTCCGCGATCCCCGCCACCACCTGCCGCGTCTCCGTGCCCAGGTCGACCGCGAGCTTCACGAGCTTCTTGGAGCCCGCGATCTTCTCCGCGGCGGTGATCCGCGCCGCTCGCAGCTCGACCTTCGCGAAGTCGGAGATGTCGATCTTCGTACCGACGTCCGCCGACTCCGTCCCAGAACTCCCGGAGGCGGATGTCGGAGCTGGTTCGTTCACCTTCTTGCCCTCCGTTTCGTTCTTCTCCAATCGCGGAAAGAGCGGTTCGACCTTCCCCAATGCGGTCCCGCCCTCCAGCCGTCCCCACTCCAGGTCCGCCGAATTCGGCTCCCCGGTGATCCCGAGCATCCCGAACACCCGCCCCGCCGCCCGCGGCATCACGGGAGACGAGAGCACGGCCACGAGACGCACCGCTTCCAGCAATCGATAGAGGAAGCCCTCGAGATCACCCTTGCGCGAGGCGTCCTTCGCCAGGTTCCAGGGCGCCGCCACCACGATCGACTGGTTCAGAGACGCGACGACGCGCCACACCTCCGTGAGGGCGCCCGAGAAGTCCACCTCTTCGTAGCGCGACAGCACAGCGTCCACCGCAGCTCTCCCCACCACCGCGAACGACTCCGTGAAGTCGCTCGACGCCGAGGAGGTCCCGGACGGCGCCCACCGCGGCGGCACCTTGCCCCCGCAATACCGCTCGACCATCGTGAGCGCGCGCGACACCAGGTTCCCCAGGTCGTTCGCGAGGTCGGAGTTGTAGCGGCCGAGGAACGCCGCGTCCGTGAAGTCCCAGTCCTGCCCGAAGGACCCTTCGCGCAGCAGGAAGTAGCGGACGGGATCGGGGCCGTGCTGGGAGACGAGCGCCTCGGGGTCGATCACGTTGCCCGTCGTCTTGCTGAGCTTCTTGCCGTTCTTCGTCAGGTGGCCGTGGGCGAACACGCGCGTAGGCACGGGCAGCGACGCCGCCTTCAGCATCGCTGGCCAGTACAGGCAGTGGAAGCGGATGATCTCCTTGCCGACCAGGTGGAAGCGCTCGGCCGCGCCCTCCCAGTACTTCTTGTAGAGCGCGCCCTGCTCCGCGTAGTCGAGGGCGGTGATGTAGTTGGCGAGCGCGTCCATCCAGACGTAGAACGTGTGGCCGGGCTCCTGGGGAACCGGGATCCCCCACTTCACTCGGGCCCGGCTGATGCTGAAGTCCCGCAGCCCGTCGCGCACCACCGCGAGGACCTCGTTCCGGCGTCCCGCGGGGTCGATGCGCAGCCGGCCGCTCGAGATCTCGTCCTGCAGCCAGCCCGAGTAGGCGGACAGCCGGAAGAAGTAGTTCTCCTCCTCCGTCCACTCGCACGGCCGCTCGTGGTCGGCGCAGAGGTTGCCCGGCTGCTTGAGCTCCTCTTCGGTCTTGAAGTCCTCGCAGCGCGGGCAGTACCAGCCCGCGTACTTGCCGCGGTAGATCGCCTTCTCTCCGCCGGGGGCTACCGACTCGCACAGCCGGGACCAGAAGGCGAGGACGCCGCGCTTGTGCAGGTCGGAGGTCGTCCGGATGAACCGGTCGTAGCGGATGTCCAGCCGCTGCCAGAGCGACTGGAAGCGGGCGGCGATCTCGTCCGTCTGCTGCTGGGGCGGAATGCCGCGCTCGCGCGCGATCTTCTCTATGTTCTGCCCGTGCTCGTCCGTTCCGGTGAGGAAGAACGCGTCGTCGCCGCGGAGGCGCCGGGCGCGGGTGATCACGTCGGCCGCGATCGTCGTGTACGCATGCCCCACGTGGGGCACGTCGTTCACGTAGTAGATCGGCGTCGTGAGATAGAGGGGGCCGCGGCTCACGGTCGTCTCCGATGGGCGGCGAGGGCCGCGCTCCAGACTTCCTTCACCGGGACTCCGCTCGCCGTGGCCGCCTTCTGGCAGTCCTCGAACTCCGGCTGCACGTTGTAGACCTTCCCTCCGCGATGACCGACCTTCACGCGGACCTCGCCGTACGCGGTCGCCACGGGGACGATCTCGCGCTCGAGGACACTTCGCGCCCACTCCTGGCGCCGCACCCCGAGGGTGGTCGTTTCCGCGAACAGGATCTCCTCCAGCCCCTCCCGCCGCTCCGGCGGGCAGAGCACCGTGACCAGTATCCCCGGACGTCCCTTCTTCATGTGAATCGCCGTGTAGTAGACGTCGAGGGCTCCCGCGGCGAGCAGGCGGTCGAGGAGCGCGCCCAGGAGCTGCGGGGCGGTGTCGTCCACCTCGGTCTCCAGCACGAGCACCGAGTCCGTCGCCGCCGCCGCTTCCGCCTCGCCGACGATGATTCGCAGCACGTTCGGCCGCCCGGGCGTATCGCGCGAGCCCGCGCCGTGCCCGATCGCTTCGGGACGCAGGAGCGGCAGCGGCCCGTACGAGGACGCGTGGCCGGTCACGAGAAGGGCTCCCGTCGGGGTCAGGAGCTCTCCCTCGCCCGCTCCGTAGACGGGCACGCCCGCCACGAGTCGCGCCGTCGCCGGCGGAGGCACGGGGAACGTCCCGTGCGACATCGTGACGCTGCCGGTCCCCACGTTCAGCGGCGAGGAGACGATGGTGTCCGCGCGCAGCCAGAGCAGGCCGATCACTCCGCCCACCACGTCCACGATCGAGTCGACCGCCCCGACCTCGTGGAAGTGAACGGAATCGGGCGACGTGCCGTGGACGGCGGCCTCGGCTTCCGCCAGGCGCACGAAGAGGCGCGCCGACCGCTCCTTCACCGCGTCGTCGAGCCCGCTCTTCTCGACGAGAGCCAGGATGTCGCGCAGGCCGCGGTGGTGGTGCTGCGTGCCGTCCACCTTCACGTCCACCTTCGTGGCGTGCAGGCCCGACCGGTGCACGCGCTGTGCCTCCAGGTGATAACCACCGAGGGGCAGCTTGCCGAGCTCTTTCCGCAGGTCGTCCACCGACAGCCCGAGGTCCACGAGCGCGCCCAGGAGCATGTCGCCCGAGGCGCCGTTGGCGCAGTCGAAATAGGCGAGCCGGCTCAGACGGCCCCCCGATCCTTGAGGCTCACGTACCGACCCGCGCCCAGGACGAGGTGGTCCAGCACCTCGATCCCCAGGAGTGTGCCCGCGGACACCAGCCGCCGGGTGAGAGCAAAGTCTTCCGCGGAGGGCTCCGGGTCGCCGGACGGATGGTTGTGGAAGAGGACGAGCGACGCGGCGCGAGCCGTTACCGCCTCGTGGAAAACCTCGCGCGGGTGGACGAGGCTGGACGTCAGGCAGCCGACGGAGATGACCGCCTCGTGCTTGAGGCGCCGGCGCACGTCGAGGGCGAGGAGGCCGAACGTCTCCACCGGCCGCGTGGAGTACCGCGGCAGCAGGTACTGCGCGGATTCCGCGGGCGAGCGGAAGGAGGGGGTGCCCTCCGGCACCTGCGCGGCGACGCGCGAGCCCAGCTCGAGCGCGGCCACGATGCGCGAGGCCTTCGCCCGGCCCAGGCCGTGGGCGCTCTCGAGCTCGCCGAGCGTACGCGTCGGAAGCCCCCGGAGGCCGGAGGCGAGGAGCTGCTCCGCGAGGTCGAGGGCGGAGGCCCGGCGCGTTCCCGTTCCGAGCAGCAGCGCGAGCAGCTCGCGGCTGGAGAGGGCGGAGGCGCCGTGGCGCCGCAGCCTCTCCCGCGGCCGCTCTTCGGCGGGCAAGGCGCGGAGCGGCCGGGACTGGTCCCTCCCTCCCGCGCTCTCGCGCACCTCCCCGGCGCCTTCGGGAACGGCCGCACGTCGTGACGGCACGGTCATCGCAACTTCCGTTCAGTCAAAAGATCCGATGTTATTCGCGCTCGAGCACCCGTTCAAGCGCGAGCGGCGATCGTCCCATGCGCGGCGGCGCC
>JBKPBQ010000006.1:0-2894 GCA_046726955.1 Acidobacteriota bacterium | reverse complement strand
GTCGAGGTCACGCAGAGCAAGGTCCGCCGCGAGCGGATGGGCCACATCGAGCTCGCCTGCCCGGTGAGCCACGTGTGGTTCTTCAAGGGGCTGCCCAGCCGCATCGGGCACCTCCTGGACATCTCGCTCCGCGACCTCGAGCGGATCCTCTACTTCGAGTCGTACGTGGTGGTGGACCCCGGGGACTGCCCGGAGGTCAAGCGCCAGGAGCTCATCAGCGACGACCGCTACCGGACGCTCCGCGAGAAGTACTCCAAGCTCCGCTGCGCCATGGGCGCGGAAGCGATCAAGGAGCTGCTGCGCCGGATCGACGTGGACAAGGACGCCGTGGACCTCCGCGAGCGGATGCGCACGGAGAACTCGGTCCAGAAGAAGATCAAGTTCGCCAAGCGCCTGAAGGTCGTGGAGGCGTTCCGCAAGAGCGGGAACAAGCCGGAGTGGATGATCCTGGACGCGATCCCGGTCATCCCCCCCGAGCTGCGGCCTCTCGTGCCCCTCGACGGCGGGCGCTTCGCCACTTCGGACCTGAACGACCTCTACCGCCGCGTCATCAACCGGAACAACCGCCTGAAGAAGCTCATCGAGCTGCGCGCGCCCGACGTCATCGTGCGCAACGAGAAGCGCATGCTCCAGGAGGCGGTGGACGCGCTGTTCGACAACGGGCGGCGCGGCCGCGTGCTTCGGGGGGCGAACAACCGTCCGCTGAAGTCGCTCTCGGACACCCTGAAGGGCAAGCAGGGCCGGTTCCGCCAGAACCTGCTCGGCAAACGCGTCGACTACTCGGGCCGCTCCGTGATCGTGGTCGGACCGGAGCTCAAGCTGCACCAGTGCGGCCTGCCCAAGAAGATGGCGCTCGAGCTGTTCAAGCCCTTCATCTATTCGAAGCTGGAGAAGGAAGGGCTCGTCACCACCATCAAGGCGGCGAAGGAGATGGTGGAGCAGCAGCGGCCCGAGGTGTGGGACTTCCTGGAGGACGTCATCCGCGAGCACCCGGTGCTCCTGAACCGCGCGCCCACGCTCCATCGCCTGGGCATCCAGGCCTTCGAGCCGATCCTCGTCGAGGGCAAGGCCATCCGCATCCACCCCCTCGTCTGCACCGCGTTCAACGCGGACTTCGACGGGGACCAGATGGCCGTGCACGTCCCGCTCTCGCCCGAGGCGCAGATCGAGGCGAGCGTCCTGATGCTGTCGTCGAACAACATCCTGTCCCCCGCCAATGGGCAGCCCATCGCGATCCCCTCACAGGACATCGTGCTCGGCTGCTACTACCTCACCAAGGAGAAGAAGGGGACGAAGGGCGAGGGTCGCGCCTTCGCCTGCATCGAGGACGTGCTGATCGCCCTCGAGCACAAGGAAGTCGAGACGCTTACGCCCGTCCGGCTCCTCTACTCGGGTGAGCTCATCGACCTCACGACCGTCTACGACGACCAGGACGTGATCCACACCGAGGCCCAGAAGGTCAAGAACCAGATCCTCAACACCACGGTGGGCCGGGTCATCTTCAACGACCACCTGCCGAAGGATGTGCCCTTCATCAACGGGCTCCTCCGCAAGAAGGGGCTGCAGCAGCTCGTGCAGTACTGCCAGCTCCGCTACGGCCTCGAGAAGACCGTGGCCATGCTCGACGCGATCAAGGACCTCGGCTTCACCTACGCCACCAAGGCGGGAATCTCCATCGGCATCGACGACCTGATCATCCCCGAGGGCAAGGACAAGATGGTCGGGGGCGCGCAGAAGGACGTGATCGACGTCGAGAAGCAGTACCTCGACGGTGCGATCACGAACGGCGAGCGCTACAACAAGGTCATCTCCATCTGGTCGAGCGTGACCGAGAAGGTCGCGGACGCGATGTTCAAGGAGATGGAGCAGCAGGACAAGGAAGGCCAGGAGTTCAACCCGATCTACATCATGGCGGACTCGGGAGCGCGCGGATCGAAGCAGCAGATCCGCCAGCTCGCGGGGATGCGCGGGCTCATGGCGCGTCCGTCGGGCGAGATCATCGAGAACCCCATCACCTCGAACTTCCGCGAAGGCCTCACCGTGCTGCAGTACTTCATCTCGACACACGGCGCGCGCAAGGGTCTGGCCGACACCGCGCTCAAGACCGCGGACTCCGGCTACCTCACCCGCCGCCTCGTGGACGTGAGCCAGGACGTGATCATCAGCGACCACGACTGCGGCACCGTGGACGGGATCGACATCAAGCCCATCATCGAGTCCGGCGAGGTGATCGAGCCGCTCCGCGACCGCATCGTGGGCCGGGTCAGCCTCGAGAAGGTGAAGGACATCGAGGGCCAGGTCATCGTCGAGGCCAACAAGGAGATCTCCGAGGAGACGGCGAACGCGATCCAGGCCGCGGGGATCGAGAAGGTGCGCATCCGCTCGGTGCTCACCTGCGAGGCCCAGCGGGGGGTGTGCGCCCTCTGCTACGGCCGCGACCTCGCGACCGGGAAGCTCGTGGAGATGGGCCTCGCGGTGGGGGTCATCGCCGCGCAGTCGATCGGCGAGCCGGGCACGCAGCTCACCATGCGCACGTTCCACATCGGAGGCACGGCCAGCCACACCACGCAGCAGACGACGCTCGAGGCCAAGAACGCCGGCAACCTGAAGTTCCACAACCTGACCACGGTCAAGAACAAGAAGGGCGACCTCGTGGTGATGAACCGCTCGGGCGCTCTCGTGATCCACGACCAGAAGGGCCGCGAGCGCGAGCGCCACGCCGTGGTGTACGGTGCGCGCCTCAAGGTCAAGGAGGGCCAGGAGGTGAAGCAGGGCCAGCTCCTCGTGGAGTGGGACCCCTACTCGTTCACGATCCTCACCGAGGACGAGGGCGAAATCGCGTTCAAGGACGTGATCGACGGCCAGACCGTGCACGAGCAGGTGGACGAGAACAC
>JBKPBQ010000005.1:0-6330 GCA_046726955.1 Acidobacteriota bacterium | reverse complement strand
GTGGATCCCGCTCGACTCCGTCCACTCGCCGATCAAGAAGGTCAACTACTTCGTGGACGCCGCCCGCGTGGGCCAGGCCACCGACTACGAGAAGCTCACCCTCGAGGTCTGGGCCAACGGCGCGGTCACGCCCCGCGACGCCGTGGGGCTCGCGGCCAAGCTCATGAAGGACCACCTCACGATCTTCATCAACCTCGAGGAAGAGGACGAGGAGACCGAAGGCCAGGTCGTCGAGATCTCGGACTCCGAGCGTGAAGCCTGGATGGACAAGCTCAACAAGAGTGTCGACGAGATGGAGCTCTCCGTCCGCTCCTACAACTGCCTCAAGAACGCGAACATCCGCACCATCGGCGAGCTCGTGCAGAAGACCGAGGCGGACATGCTCAATACCAAGAACTTCGTCCGGAACTCGCTCAACGAGATCAAGGAGATCATGTCCGGCATGGGCCTCAGCCTGGGCATGAAGCTCGACAACTGGCCGACCTCGACGCCGCGGGAGTGATCAGGACCGACCCATGAGACATCGCGTCGCGCATCGGAAGCTGGGGCGGACGACGCCCCACCGGATCGCCATGCTCCGCAACCTGGCCTCGGCTCTCTTCGAGCAGGAACGCATCCGCACCACCCTGATGAGGGCGAAGGAGCTCCGGCCCTACGCGGAGCGGCTCATCACGCTCGCCAAGCGCGAGGACGACCGGCTGCACGCGCGCCGGCTCGTGCTCCGCGACATCCAGGACCCGGTGGTCGTGAAGAAGCTCTTCGACAGCCTGGGCGCCCGCTACGCGACGCGCCCGGGCGGCTACACCCGGATCCTCCGCCTGGGGCCGCGCCGCGGCGACGGCGCGGAGATGGCGATCCTCGAGCTGCTCGGCTCCGAATTCAAGCCCAAGGCCAAGGACGA
Source organism: Acidobacteriota bacterium (assembly GCA_046726955.1). Lineage (GTDB taxonomy): Bacteria > Acidobacteriota > Vicinamibacteria > Fen-336 > Fen-336 > CAVPGH01. Next base: position 5,429 of record JBKPBQ010000005.1, on the reverse strand, counting down.
GAAGGGCAAGAAGAAGGAAGCCGAGGCCCCGAAGGAGAAGGCGGAAGCCAAGCCCGCGAAGTCCGAGGCCAAGCCCGCGAAGAAGGAGAAGGGCAAGGCCAAGGAGAAGGCGGCGGAGTAGCACACCGGCCGTCCTCGGGGGCTCACTCCCGCGTTGACGGCCGTCGTTTCGCGGCCTAACCTCGTCCGGACCATGCACCGGAGGAGGACAAATGACGAGGATGGCAGCGCTGCTCTGTCTCCTGGGCGTCCTGGCCACGAGCGCGTCCGTGGCTGAGCCGGCGGCGGGAGCGTCCGCCGGAAGCGGCCGGGTCTTCGAGCTGCGCACGTACACGGCGGCGCCCGGCAAGCTCGACGCGCTCAACGCGCGCTTCCGGGACCACACGATTGCGCTGTTCAAGAAGCACGGGATGGAGGTCGTGGGGTTCTGGGAGCCTCTCGACAAGGAAGCGGGCGCGGGGGAGAAGCTCGTCTACATCCTCGCCCACCAGAGCCGGGCCGCTGCCGAGGCTTCCTGGAAGGAGTTCCGCGAGGATCCGGACTGGGTCAAGGTGAAGGCCGACTCGGAGGCGGCAGGGGGCGGCTCCCTGACCACCAAGATCGAGAGCGTCTTCCTCGCCGGGACGGACTACTCGCCCCTGAAGTAGCGCGGCGTTGCCCTGTTACCCATTCCGGAATGGGTAACACCTAACGGACTCCTAGGGCGTCGGCGGGGGAGTGTCCTGCGGCCTCACCGAGGCCGAGACCTTGTCGCCCTCGTACTTGAAGAGGGCGACGAGGAAGAGCCGCTCCACCTTGGTCCGGCGGAAGATCCAGGACAGCACGGTCTGCTCGGCCGCCGGGCGCAGGAGGTCTGGCCCCTTCACGGCCTGCACGTTCGTGGTCCCGGACGCGCCGACGGAGAAATCGACCTCCACGGAGCCCTGGGTTCCCGTCATGCGCGCGAACGGAGGCACGACGGGACGACGGCCCCGCGCGAGGTCGGGGACGCCGCTCTCGGCCAGCACCACGTCGCGGACGGCGGAGCTGCCGGTCTCCGCGGGCTCCGGCGGCGGCGGAGCCGAGACGACCTCGACGGGCGGAGGCGCCGCCGCCGTCTTCCCGGGAGCCGCGGGTGCGCTCGGCGCCTGCACGGGCGGCGCTTGCGGCGATCCGGCAGGGGCGGATCGCGTCGGCGGGGTCCCAGCCGCAGGCGTCGTCGGTGTGGTGGCGGGCGGCGCGGCGGGTGTCGTCGCCGGTGGCGTCTTCGCCGGAGGAGCTGCAGGAGCCGTGGTGGGTGGCGCCGCGGGAGCGGTCGTTGGCGGCGCTGCCTGTACCGTGGTCGGGGGCGCCGGAGGAACCGTCGCCGGGGCCGGGGGGACGGTCGCCGGCGCGGGGGGAACCGTGAGCGGCGGCGCCGTCCCTGGAGTCGTGGGAGGAGTCGTCGGAGGCGGAGCGACCGTCGCGGGCGCCGTGGTCGGCGGCGGTGGCGGCGCGGACGCGACCGACGTGGGTGGCGGCGCGGCCGCGCTGGTGGGCGTCGAGGCGAAGGTCTCGCTCTTGCGCAGCCCGTCGAGGCGCAGCGCCACCCGCTGAGGGTCGCGGCCCCGCCCGGGCACGAACTCCGCCTGCACGCGGAACGAGATCGGCGCGCCGTCGGGCGGAGCGCCAAAACGCCAGGTCCTGAGCGCCCGCAGCGCCGCGTCCGTCCACGGCGCCTCTCCCTTCGTGATGCGGATCTCCGTCACGAGGCCGTCCGCGTCGATCGTCATGTCCGCCGCGACCTCGGCTGCCCCGCGCTCGCCCTCGGGGAAGGCGGGGGACGCGCCCTGACGCAGCTCGGGAATCCCTTCCTGCCGGGAGACCTCGGGCAGCCTCATCGCGAACGTGATGGGCACGGTCAGCTTCACGCTCACCGGCTTGCCGTTGACCTTCGTGATCTCGTACTCCCACTGCTTCGCCGCCTCCACCGCCGCCTCGTCGAGCCCGGGCACGCTGCGGATGATGTTGACGGACTCCACCTTGCCCTGCGGGTCGACCACGAGCTCGAGGATGACGATGCCGCGGATCCCCGCGGCCTGGGCCTCCGGGGGATACGTGGGCGGCACCGTCTTGCTGCGCTTGGGGACGGGGACGCCTTCGCTCCCCGCCTGGAGCGGAGCTTCCTTCGTCTCCTGGGCGGCGAGCGGCGCCCCCAGGCAGAGCACGAGGGCGAGGGCCGCGGCCCAGAGGCTTCGAGGCTTCATGAGCCCCATGTTACTCCGGCTCCTTCTCCTCGCCGCGCTCCGCCCGCGCGGCGGCGATGATCTTCTCCTGCAGGTGCCCCGGGACCTCCTCGTAGTGGCCCATCTCCATGTGGTAGGAGCCCCGGCCCCCCGTCATGGAGGTGAGCTCGGCGTCGTAGGAGAGCATCTCCGAGAGCGGCACCTCGGCCTTCACGACCTGCAGCGTTCCCTTGGGCTCCATCCCCTGCGGACGGCCGCGCCGGCTCGAGAGATCGCCCATCACGGAGCCCGCGTACTCCTCGGGGACGGCGATCTCCACCTTCATGACCGGCTCGAGGATCGTGGGACGGCACTTGGCCACCGCGTCCTTGAACGCGAGCGAGCCCGCGATCTTGAACGACATCTCCGAGGAGTCCACGTCGTGGTACTGCCCGTCGTAGAGCTCGACCTGGAAGTCGACCATGGGGAAGCCGGCCACGAAGCCGCGAGTGCGCGCTTCCTGGATGCCCTTCTCCACCGCGGGGATGAAGTTCTTCGGGATGGAGCCTCCGAAGATGTCGTCCACGAAATGGAAGTCGGAGCCGCGGGGCAGCGGCTTCATCCGGATCTTGCAGTCGCCGAACTGGCCGTGCCCGCCCGTCTGCTTCTTGTGCCGCCCGTGGCCTTCCGCCGCGCCCTTGATCGTCTCGCGGTAGGGAATCTTGGGCTTCTTGAGGTTGACCTCGACCTTGTACCGCTTGCGGAGCTTCCCCACCACGACCTCGATGTGGAGCTGGCCGATCCCCGACAGCAGCATCTCGTGGGTCTGCGCGTCGCGGGACAGGCGGAGCACCGGGTCCTCCTCCATCAGCCGGTGGAGGGCGGCGGAGATCTTGTCCTCGTCGCCCCTCGTCTTGGGCTCGATTGCGAAGGTGGTGGCGGGCTCGGGGAAGACGAGCGGCGGATAGACGATCGGGTGCGCCTTGTCGGAGAGCGTGTCCCCCGTCTGCGTCTCCTTCAGCTTGGCCACCGCCCCCAGGTCGCCGGCCTGGATCTCCGGCACCGGGGTCTGGTTCTTGCCCTCGAGGAGCTCGAGGTTGCCCACGCGCTCCGCCGCGTCGCGGGAGGTGTTGTGGACGGTGCTGTCGGACTTGAACACACCAGAGTAGACGCGGAAAACCGAGATCCGGCCGGCATGGGGATCGGCCACGGTCTTGAAGACGAAGGCGGAGAACGGGGCGTCCGCGGCTGCCCGGCGGGTCGTTTCCTTCTTGGCCGTGGGGTCGATGCCGGCGATCTCACCCCGCTCCGCGGGCGACGGGAGCAAGTCCACGATCGCGTCCAGGATCGGCTGGATCCCGACGTTGCGTCCCGAGGAAGCGGGGAGTACGGGGAAGAGCCGCGCCCCGACCACGGCCTGGCGAAGCCCCTTGACGAGGTCCTCCTGCGGGAGCGTCCCCTTCTCGAAGAACTCCTCCATCAAGGCCTCGTTGCCCTCGGCCACCATCTCCACGAGCTTGTCCCGCAGCTCCTTCTCCTGCGGCTTGAACTCGTCCGGCACCTCCACCGCCTGGTACTTCCCGCTCTGGTCGTCGGTGTAGACGTCGGCCTTCTCGGTGAGGAGATCGGTGAGGCCCACGAAGCCCTTCTCCTCGCCGAGCGGGAGCGCGAGCGGCACCGCACCCCGGCCGAAGGCCTTCTCGAGCGCCTCCAGCGTGCGCACGAACGAGGCGCGCTCGCGGTCCATGCGGTTCACCACGATGATCCGGGGCAGGCCGTACTCCTCGGCGTAGCCCCAGACCTTCTGCGTCTGCACCTCCACTCCCGCCACCGAGTCCACGACCACGATGGCGGCGTCCGCCACCCGCAAGGCCGCGCGGGCCTCCGGCAGGAAGTTCGCGTAGCCGGGCGCGTCGAGGATGTTGACCTTGACCTTCTTCCACTCGCCGAACGCGAGGGCGGTCTGGAGGCTGATCTTCCGCTCGATCTCGTCGGGGTCGAAGTCGGTGACCGTGGTGCCGTCGTCCACGCGGCCCAGACGGTTCACGGCACCCATGTCGAAGAGCATGGCCGAGGCCAGCGACGTCTTTCCGCACCCGCCGTGACCCACGAGAGCGACGTTGCGGATGTTGGGTGCGTCGTAGACCTTCATGCGAGGGACCTCCTGGCGGAAGGGCTTTCGACCCGGACGGGTCGGGACGGCGATCATACAACGGCGCCCTTCCCCCCGAAACCGGGGTGCTATGATCGCGAAAGGATGGTGTTGGGCCTTCGGTCCCCGCTCTACGTGGGCTTCGACGCCGCCACGCTGTCGGCGGCCGTGCTCGCGCCGGGCTTCTCACGGCGGCGCCGGCTGCGGGCCTTCGAGACGGTTCCCCTCGCGCCCGATGTCGTCAGCCCCTCGGCGGTCTCGCCGAACGTCCTCCAGCCCGGCGAGCTTCGGGAAGCGCTTTCACGCCTGCGCTCGCGCCTCGGCCGGACGGGCCGGGCGACGCTCGTCCTTCCGGAGGGCACGGCCCGGCTTCTCCTCCTCGACGTGAACGGCGACGACGTGCGCGACTACGCGCGCTTTCGCCTCGCCGCCGGTCTGCCCTATCCCCTCGACGAGGCCGTCGTCGACGTGCTGCGCGTGGGAAGCGGGCGCGCCCTCGCCGCGGCCGTGCGCCGGTCGGGGGTGGCGGCGGACGAGGCCGCGGCCGACGCGGCCGGCTTCGTCCGCGAGCGCGTGGACATCGCTCCCCTCGTCGGTCTCGCGGGCCTCCTCGAGCGCGATCGCGTCCCGCGAGTCCACGCGTCGCTGGGGGAGACGGCGCTCTCGCTCGCGGCCTTCGACGCGCGCGGCATGGTCGCCTTCCGGCAGCGCCGGCGCGATCCCGGCCCCGACGAGCCCGAGCGGCTCTTCGCGGAGGCGGCGCGCACGGCCCGGCTCCTGGGAAACGGTGCCGAGTTTCGCCTGACCGTGTCCGGCGCGGGAGCCGACCGCATCGGGCAGGAGCTCGCGTCGTCGGGGCTGTCCGTGGAGGTGCGGCCGTCGCCGGCAGCGCCCGGCGCCGAGGCGGCCTGGCTCGCCGGTCTGCTCGCGTGAGCGCTCCCGACTTCTCGACCGTCGCGCGACGGCGCCCGCCCACGCGCGACCTCGTCTTCCTCGCGGTGGCCGTCGTGCTCGCGCTCGTCGCCGTGCGGGCGGCGCTCTCCGCCCACGCGGACCGGCAGAAGGCGGTCTCTCGCGTCGCCGAGGTGCAGGCG
>JBKPBQ010000004.1:0-4992 GCA_046726955.1 Acidobacteriota bacterium | reverse complement strand
CCGGCGGCTGGCACCGCGGGTGGGACCGGCGACGAGGGTTCCGGCACGGCCAGCGAGTCGCGCCGGACGTTGATGTGGATACTCGCCGCGGTGGTCGTGCTCGTCGTGGGGTTCCTGCTCCTGCGCGGGGGGCGCGCCTAGAGCGGGTCCCCGTGGTAATAGTCCATTGAGCACACCTGCTCGTTGTGGCCTCATCGCCTACGACGGAACGGTGACCGACGGCGTGACCCAGACGTTCCTACGAGACCGGACGGCCTACGGGCTCATCGCGCCGCCGCGGCGGCAACGGCGCTTGCTCGTTCGCGCGCCGGAGGACGCGGAAGGCCTGCGGCTGCGTAGACGGCGGGCTCGTCGAGCGTCTCGTGGAGGAGGAGCTGCTCGACTATCACGTCCAGCCGGCGGCGGTTCTCCCGGAGCAGGCGGCGCGCCTCGGCCAGGCACTCGTCGGAGATGCGCCGCACCTCCTCGTCGACGAGGTCGAGCATCGCGGAGGAGGCTGCTACCAGCTGGGGATCGCCGTCCGCGGGCAGCACCGACACGGCTCCGACCTTCTCGGACATTCCCCAGCGTCCGACCATCGCGCGGGCGGTGCGGGTCACGTTCTCGAGGTCGCTCTCCGCGCCGCTGGTCACGACATCGAACACCTCCATCTCCGCGGCCATGCCGCCCAGCGCCCCGATGATGCGGCCGCGCAGGTAGTTCGCGTCGTAGCCGTAGCGGTCCCGTTCCGGCGTGGAGAGAGTCGCGCCCAGCGCGCGCCCTCGCGGGATGATCGAGACCTTGCGCACGGGATCCGCGCCGGGCTGCAGCATGCCCAGCAGGGCATGGCCCCCCTCGTGGTACGCCGTGCGGCGCCGCTCCTCGTCGGGGATCACGACGTTGCGCGCGGCGCCCAGCTGGACCTTCTCGAGTGCGTCGTTCAGATCGCCTTGGGACACCACCTCCTTGCCCCGGCGCGCCGCGAGCAGCGCGGCCTCGTTGACGAGGTTCGCGAGGTCGGCGCCGGTCATTCCGGGCGTGGCGGCGGCGATCGCGTCGAGGTCGACACCCGCCGCCAGAGGCACGTGGCGCGTGTGCACGGCCAGGATCGCGGCCCGGCCCTTGTGGTCCGGCGGGTGGACCATGATCGTCCGATCGAACCGCCCCGGCCGCAGGAGCGCCGGATCGAGGACGTCGGGACGGTTGGTGGCCGCCAGCACCACGACGCCCTCGTGGCCGGAGAAGCCGTCCATCTCGGTGAGGATCTGGTTGAGCGTCTGCTCGCGCTCGTCGTGGCCGCCGATCGAGCGCGCCCCGGCGCGCGAGCGGCCGATGGTGTCGATCTCGTCGATGAAGATGATCGCGGGGGCGACCTTGCGGGCCTCCGCGAACAGCTCGCGCACGCGGCTCGCCCCCACGCCCACGATCATCTCGATGAACTCCGACGCGCTGGCGCTGAAGAAGGGGACGTTCGCCTCGCCCGCGGTCGCACGGGCGAGCAGGGTCTTGCCCGTGCCGGGCGCTCCGGACAGCAGCACCCCCTTGGGCGCGCGCGCGCCCACGCGCCGGTACTTCTCGGGGTCCTTCAGGAAGTCCACGACCTCGCTGATCTCGGCCTCGACTTCGTCGATGCCCGCGACGTCTTCGAACGTGACGCGCACCGTCTCGGGATCGACGGGCTTGCGCACGCCGCCTCCCAGCAGCCCGCCGAGCCCGCCGCTCATCGCCTTCTGCTGCCGCCGCAGCATCCAGGCGTAGAAGCCGAACAGCATCAGGATCGGCGCCATCGAGATGACCAGGTTGAAAAGGAAGCCGCGCTCCTGGACGAGCGGCGTCGCGCGCACGCTCGCCGCGCTCGCGCTCAGCTCCGCGAGCAGGTCGTCCGCCGCGAAGGTGGGACGCTCGGTCGTGAACTGCTGGTAGGTCGCACCCTTCGTGCCCTCGGGCACGGGCACCGGTCCCTTGAGCGCGCCCTGGATCGTGTTGCCGCGCGCGAACACCTCCTTGACGTTCCGGCGCGCGACCTGCGCCTTGAACTCCGTGTACGGCACCGCCTCCGGCCCGGCGAAGCGGTCCTGCACCGTGAGCACCGCGAAGAGGAGGCCATAGGCCAGCACCCACGGCGCCCACCGGGGCCACGGGGGACGCGGCTTCCCGGACTGGCCTTTCGGAAGCCCTTCGGTACGCCAGGGCCGCGGCCGTGCCGGGTCGGTCTGCTGGCCCTCCGGGGGATGGCCAGACGGAGGTTGCGGATTCTTGTCGGCCATAGCAATCCCTCCGGCCTCGGAGGCCCCCCTTTAGTCAAGATACACCCCGGCGGCGTGAGCGCGACGCCGTCTTCGAGCTGTCGTCGACGACCGACTAGCGCTGGTTGGCGAGACGTCGGCCCGAGGAGATCCGACCTAAGCCCCCACGACGACCTTGCGCTCCAGGCTCAGGCGGCTGCAGATGAACCCGAACTCGCGGCCGCCGTGCGCGGCCTCGTTGTCGAGGTCATGACCCGCCGAGCAGGCGGTTCTTCAGCCAGCCCTCAAAGTCCTCTTGCTCGATAGTGCGGGTGACCTCGACGAAGAGATGCAGGATCGTCTGCGCCGCCCGCTGGCACTCCTCCTCGGACAGCCACTCTGTCCGCAGGACCTTGCCCGTTTCCGCGTTCATGTAGAGCGATTCGAAGTCGCTCTGGAGACCCGCTTCGGCAAACGCCTGCGGTGTGAGACCCAGAAGATGGGAGTGGAACGCGGAGGCCAGCCGCTCCTTCAGCGGTGCGTCGACCGTGGCCAGGGTGGCGACGGCACGATACAGCTTTTCCCACGTAGTGCTCAGCCCCATGGTTCCCTCCGTTCGGCGTACTCCGCCGACTCGTGTACGCGACACTCACGCCTTCCGTGATTCGCCGAGGCTCGCCGCTAGCCCGCCAACTCCTCCCGCACTTTCAAGCGGCGGATCACCCCGTTCATCGTCAGCAAACCCACGAGTTGGTCTCCGTGCATGACCAGGAGTCGCCCGGTCCCGGCCTGGGCCATCTTCGCGATCGCCACCGGAAGCGGGGTGTCCGGATCGGTGACGATGGCCTCCGTCAACGGGCGCATGGCGCCTTGAACGGACGTCGCCTCCCTCTCCTCCGCCGAGAGCCGCATTACGTCCTTCAAGCAGAGAAGGCCGACCACGGCGGCGCCCCGCGTCACGGGATAGCTACCGTAGCCGGTTCGCATGAACTGCTCCCGGGCCGCCTCGGCTACGGACCCGCTGGAGGGTACCGTCACGACGGCCTCCACCATCGCGTCGCGGACCGTGACTCCTCGGAGGGCCTCGTCGAGCCGCACCTGCTGGTAGCTGGCCACCGAAGCGTCCTTGATGAACCAGCCGATCAGGATGTACCAGACACCGCCAAGCGAGTCCCCCCTGAGCAAGCTGAAGACTCCGGCGAAGATGAGGAAGAAAGCGAAGAAGGTCCCCGCTCCGCTCGCGATTCGCGTGGCGCGCGCTTTGCCCATCGTCCCCCAGAGGGCGCCGCGCAGCAGCCGTCCTCCGTCCATCGGGAAAGCGGGAACCAGGTTGAAGACCGCGAGGATCAGGTTGATCCAGGCCAGGTACTTCGCCACCGCCACCGCCGAAGGGCCCACGAAGGGCAGGGTCGCGCACGTGTACAAGAGACCCGCGAGAGTCAAGCTCACCAGGGGGCCGGCCACCGCCATCCAGAACTCGGCCCGTCCGTTCTTGGGGTCTTTCTCGAGCTGGGCGACGCCGCCGAAGATGAACAGGGTGATCGACCGAGTGCGCAGACCGTGGCGAAGAGCGACCACGGCGTGCCCCAACTCGTGGAGGAGGATCGAGACGAAGAAGAGGAGTGACGCGACAAGACCCTTCACCCAGTAGGAGGAGGCCGGGAGATCGGGCGATTGCGCTGGGAAGTAACCCGTGGACAGGGTCCAGACGATCAGGCCGAAGATGATCAACCAACTGAAGTGGAGGTAGATGGGGATCCCCATCACCCGTGCGATCTGGATGTGGTCCGTGCGACTGCTCCCGCTCATTGGCTCGCTCCCCGCTATTCCTTGTTCGCCCCGAGGCGCGTGCCCCAGGGCGTGCACCAGAGCAGGCCTGCGCCTCTTCTCACGGCAATCGTATCTAGCCTCCGCCGCGGAAAACCAATCGATTGTTCGCCCGGGATCTATTGGCGAGGCCAATGGATCAGCGAGCCAGAATGACGTCGCGTCGGGCTTGCCGGCCGGCGTCTCGTGAGCGGTATTGCACAGACAGAACGCACGAGGCCACTCAGGCTCGAGGTGTCGCCTTGATCGTAGTGGCTGCGGGCGAGAGGAGGAATCATGCGCATGGTGCGACACGTTCTCCGGGCAGGCATCTGCGTCACCTTCGCCCTGCTCACGCCGGCGGCTGCCTCCGCCGCGGACACGCCGGACCTGAAGGGCCACTGGAAGCGCAACTCCGAGCTGAGCCAGGACGCCGTCTCGAAGGTCTTTGCCTCCCTGGCTCTGCAAGGACAGGGGTTTTCGCCCGACGAGAAGCGCTTCCACGACGCCCTCCTCCACTTTGCCAAGGTGACCGACAGTCTCGATATCGAGCAGACGGCGGAGGACGTCAAGATCATCCTCGGGGGCGACGAGGTCCAGATCTACTACCCGGGGCGCTCACGCGTCCGGCAGGGCGTCCTCGGCGGCAGGCTCGAGGTCCTCGCGCACTGGCGAGGGGACGAGCTTATCGTCCAGGAGAAGAATGAGTCCGGCAAGCTCGTCCAGAGCCTGTCCCTGAACCGTGACGGGCGTCTGTCCGTCCTGGTCAGCCTGGACGACCGCCGGCTGAGGGAGCCTCTCCTCTTCCTTAGCGTCTACGACCGGGTCCCGGCTCAGCCCTGACGCCATTCTCGTGCCCGACGCACCAACGCCTGGAACGACTCCTCGAGCGAGAGCCCTAGCGCCGAGTCGTTGCTCGGGCCGACCCTTGACCGCTTCTAGCAGCTCGCGGTCGAGTCCGAGGATCTGGTCGGCGTAGCGC
>JBKPBQ010000003.1:0-5345 GCA_046726955.1 Acidobacteriota bacterium | reverse complement strand
GACTCCGCTCGCCGCGCAGCGGATCGTCCTCGTTGGGGCGGGGGCCGCGGGCATGGGGATCGCCCGCCTGCTCCGCGCCGCGCTCATGCGCGCGGGACTCCAGGGCGAAGCGCTCCTGCGCGCGCTCGCGCTCGTGGACGTGGACGGGCTCGTGGTGGACTCGGACGTCGAGTACCGGCGCGGGCTGTCATGGCCGGCGGCGCTGGCCGACGCCGCCGGGTTGCCCGCCGGTCGGCGGGACCTGCTCTCGGTCGTCCGCGCCGTCCGTCCGACCGCGCTCCTCGGCGCGTCGGGAGCGCCGGGCCTCTTCACGGAGGAGGTCGTCCGCGCGATGGCCGCGCACGTCGAGCGGCCGCTCGTCTTTCCCCTGTCGAATCCGACGAGCAGGGCGGAGGCCGTGCCCTCCGACATCCTCGCCTGGACGGAGGGACGCGCTCTCGTCGCCACCGGCAGCCCGTTCGGGTTCGTCGAGTACAAAGGCCGCACGGTTCGCGTCGGCCAGGGCAACAACGTGTTCGTGTTCCCGGGTGTCGGCCTGGGCTCGCTCGTCGCGGAGGCTCGCGAGATCACGGACACGATGTTCGCGGTGGCGGCGGAGGCCCTCGCCTCGCAGGTCGCGGAGTCGGACCTTCGCGAGGGCGCTCTCTATCCGCCCATCGCCTCGCTCCGCCGGGTGACGGCGCGGGTGGCGGAGGCGGTCGTCCGGGAGGCGCGCGATCGGGGTGTCGGCCGGCCGCTGGAGGACGGCGAAATCCCGAAGAGCGTGGCCGCGGCGATGTGGGAGCCGGTGTATCCCGTGCTGGATCCGTAGACGCGCCCATGATCGAACATCACGGTCGCTGGCTCTGCCGACCGTCGATGTTAGACTGCCGCGGTCCCTGACCATGCCAAAGCCCTGTCGCGTCTCCGCGACCCGCGTCTCGGTGAGGACCGCCCTCGTCGCTGGCGCTCTCGTCGCGCTGTCGGTCGCGCGCGCGAGCGCTCAAGGGGTCGATGCAGGGTTCGAGGCCGTTCCGGCGGCCAACATCACCGAGCAGACCCTGACCGTGCCCGAGGAGAACTTCTCCCTGCGGGCTCCCGGCCCGCAGTGGGAATGGCTGCGCGACAAGGCGGCGACGAACGCGACGGGCCGAAGCTATCTCTGCCGGAACCTCAGGACCGGCGAGCGGTTCCTGGTCACGGTCACGCCCCCGGGCGTCCGCGCCCAGAAGTACGCCGAGGACTGGCTCGCCCGGATCAGGGCCGCGCAGGAAGGGCAGCGACGCGAGCTCGTGGACCCCCGCTCCGAGCCTTCGGACGTGCCGGCCCCGGGCGCGCTCCGCCTGAGCACGATGATCACCGCGCCGGGAACCACGATCTACTTCACCGGGTACGTGCTCGGCGCCGACCGCGTCTACGCCTTCCAGCACTACTCGGACGCGCCGAAGGAGTCTCCGGTGTTCCGCGCGTTCGCCCAGTCGTTCGCGCTCGTGAACCCGGCCGCGGGCTCCGGCAGCGGCCCGTTCGGGGGCCTGCGCACCGTTCTCGCGGTCCTCGGAGTCCTGGCTCTGCTGCTGCTCGCGAGCTGGGTCTTCGGCCGGGTGGGAAAGGGCCGCTCGAGATCCCGCTAGCTACGAACCGGAGTCGTGTGGTTGAAGACGCGCGCGCCTCGCGGTAGCGCGCGACTGTACGATGACTAGTCGAAGAGCCGGAGCTGGCCTTTTCTCATCGGCTCCGACCCCGAGCGGCCCACGGGAATCCAGTCCGTCCCTTCCGCCTCCGTGAGCTCCAGCCGGACTTCGGTGCGGCCGCGGCGCCGCAGCACTTCCTCGGCGGTCATGCGCACGAGCTCCGGGTGGTTGTTCTTCTGGGAGATGTGGGCGAGCACGACGGTGGACGTCGTCTCACCCAGCCCGTCTCCGAGGTACCGGCCGACATCGGCGTTCGAGAGGTGGCCGTTGGGACCGAGGATGCGCTCCTTGATCGACCACGGATAATCGCCGTCGCGGAGCATTGCGGGATCGTAGTTCGACTCGACGAGGACGGCGTCGCACCGACGGAACGCACCAACCAGCGCCGGGCCGATGTGGCCGAGGTCCGTGGCGTGGCCGAAGGTGTGACCGTTGCACGCGATCACGAAAGCGACCGGGCTCGCCGCGTCGTGGGGCACCGCGATCGCGGTGACGACGAGCGACCCCACCTGCCGGGTCTCTCCCGGCGACAGCACGTCGTAGCCCGCGACGTCCTCCGCTCCGAAGCCCGCGGCCGCGTACGTGCCGCGCGAGCCGCAGAGCCTCACCCCCCACTTCGCCGAGAACGCGGCCGCTCCGCGAGCGTGGTCGCCGTGCTCGTGCGAGACGAAGATGGCGGCGAGAGACGTGGGATCGACGCGTGCCGACTCCAGGCGCTCCGCGAGCGACCGGGGTCCCAGGCCGGCATCGACGAGGATGCGAGTCCCGTCGCCTTCGACGAGGGTCGCGTTGCCCGTGCTCCCCGATCCCAGCACGCGAAAGCGCAGGCTCACGGCGGGTAGTTGAGCACGAAGCGCACGCGCCGACAAGCACGATCCAGCGGCGTTACTTTCCTACTCGCTCCGGGACGAGTCGCTCAGCGAGCGCGCCTCCACGTCCACTCCTCGCCCTCGAGCTTGCCTTTCAGCATTCCCTCGACCCGCGCGTGCAGAGCCCCGTCGTCCGTCGTCCAATAGAGAATCCTCTGGGGAAAGTCGTGCTGCAGGTTCTCGAAGACGACCTTCGTGGCGGTCGCCTCCTTGAGCGGGAACGCAGTGGCCGGCCGGCCGCGGGGCTGCGCCTGGTAGACGAGCCCGTCCGTACCGGGCTCGATGCGCAGGAACTCGAACGAGGCCAGGCGGCCTCCCTTCACGTCGCGGTGGACGCCCAGCAGCACGCCGCCCTTGGGAGCGGTCCAGAGCTCCTCCATCTCCAGCCCCGAGGCGTCCTTGCCCTCCCACGAGCCGGCGAGCCAGGAGAGCGACGAGACCTCGGGACCGGCCGCTCGCGATCGATCCGAGCCGGCGAGGGCGAGACCGGCGACGAGAGCGGCGGCGAAGCGCTTCATGGGACCTCCTGGACGGCGAGTCTAGGCCTGCGCTCGGCGAGGGGATTGGAAAAATGCGACGGCGTCAGCCGAAGAACCGGTCCAGGCGCGCAGGCGACGTGAACTGCCGGGCGAGGTCGCCCTCCGCCGCCTGGAAGCGCCTCGGGGCGACGCCGACGAAGTCGCGGAAGTCGCGGAGCAGGTGGGCCTGGTCGTAGTACCCGCAGTCGAGGGCGAGGTCGATCCACGTCTCCTCGCCCGGGCAACGCCGTAAGACCTCCTGGAAACGAACGACGCGGGCGAGGAACTTGGGCGACACGCCGACCGCGTCCCGGAACCGGCGCTCCACCTGCCGCAGGCTCACGCCCATCCGACGCGCGAGAGGCTCGATCCGCATCTGCCCCCGAGCGCGGAGGATTGTCTGGACGCATCCCTCGATCCCCGGGTCGATACACGGCAGGCTCAGATGCTCGAGGAGGAACCGTTCCGCCCTGCTCGCCCTCTCCTCGTCGGTGCGTGCCTCTCCCAGACCTTCCTCGAGGTGACCCACCGCGCCCTTCCAGATGTCCGCGAGCGCGGTCGTCTCGTCCGTCAGCTCGTGCAACGGAATGTTCACGAACGCGGAGAGCCCGAACGGCCTGAACCGCAGGCCCATCGTCCTCACCCGGCCTGCCGGCTGGACGTGGAGCGGGCGCGTGAGCGCGCCGACGAGGAACGACCGGGGTTGCCGCAACCGTCGGCCGTTCTCCTCCACCCGCTCGAAGCGCTCGCCGAGGTGGAGGATCATCTCCGGGCAGCCGTCGGGGACGATCCGCTCCGGCGGGCTGTCCGACGACGCCGGCGCCTCGCCGTCCGCGAACCAGAAGCACTCGAGGAAGCGGTCGAGGGGCGGCCGCGGCCGCAGCTCCCGGTAATGCACGCGCGCGAGCTTACACGCGGAGCAAGGCCGCGCGGGGCCGCCAGCCCTTGAGGTTGCCGAGAACGCTCGCGGTCATGGGACCGGAAAGGATCTCGCCGGCCACGCGCTGCACGTCGTCGGCGCTCACCGCCTCGATCCCGCCGGTGATCTCGTCGAGGCCGAACTGCCGGCCGAAGTAGATCTCCTGCCGCGCGAGGTGGCTCATGCGCGCGCCCGTGTTCTCGAGCGAGAGCATGAGGCTGCCCTTGAGGTGGTCCTTGGCCCGGCGGAGCTCCTCCGCGGGGAGCGGCTCCCCCTTGAGCCGCTTCATCTCCTCGAGCGTGAGCGTCAGCACCTCCTCCACGGAGTCCAGGCTCGTCCCCGCGTAGACGCTGAGGATGCCGGCGTCCGAGTAGGCCGTGACGCCGGAGGAGATCGAGTACACGAGCCCCCGCTTCTCGCGCACGTTCTGGAAGAGCCGCGACGACATGCTCCCCCCGAGGACCGTGTTCAGGATGTAGCTGCCGTAGCGGTCCGCGTGGGCCTGCGGGTAGGCCCGGCTGCCGAGGCAGAGGTGGACCTGCTCGAGCTCCTTCTTCGCGCGCGTGACGACGCGGGACGCCGCTCGGGGAGCATGGCCGTTCGCGGGCGTCTTCCCCCCGCCGAGGGCGCCGAAGTGCCGCCGCACGAGCTCGACGGTGCGCGCGTGCTCCAGGTTCCCCGCCGCCGCGATCACGATGTTCCCCGGGTGGTAGACCTTCTTGAAGAAGGAGGCGAGGTCCTTCCGCTCGAACCCCGCGACGCTCTTCTTCGTCCCAAGGATGGGGCGCCCCAGCGGATGATCCGGCCAGAACGCCGCGGTGAAGAGCTCCATCACGAGGTCGTCCGGGGTGTCCTCTACCATGTTGATCTCTTCGAAGATGACCTTCTTCTCCTTGACCATCTCCACGGGGTCGAACAACGGATTGAGGACGATGTCGCCCAGGATCTCCGCCGCGAGCGGCAGGTGCTCGTCCAGCACCTTCAGGTGGAAGGCCGCGAACTCCTTCGCCGTGAACGCGTCCATGTAGCCGCCGATGGAGTCCATTTCCGCGGCGATCGTCTCCGCGGAGCGGTTCTTCGTCCCCTTGAAGACCATGTGCTCGATGAAATGGCTGACGCCGGACTGCGCGGGCGTCTCGTGCCGGCTGCCCCTCTTGAGCCACACGCCGATGGCGACGCTGCGCACGTGGGGCATGCTCTCGGTCAGCAGGGTGAGGCCGTTCTCGAGGATTTCCTTGACGATCATGCGAACGCTCAAGGTACCACAGCCTCTCGAGGCCGACGAGCGGGACCCTGCTAGACTGCGCAGCGGGTCCGCCATGCGTGAAGAGGACTACCGGCGCTACGTCCAGATCAACCTCCCCCACGC
>JBKPBQ010000002.1:0-5424 GCA_046726955.1 Acidobacteriota bacterium | reverse complement strand
CCAGGCCGACGGCGCGGGTGGTCATCGCCACCTCCGTCATGCTCTCGTTCATCTCCTTCTGGAGAGCGGCCGCGATCGTCCTCAACGACCTCGGCTCCTCGGCCTACTACGTGGGCGGCATCGCCGAGCAGGCGGTCGGCCCCGCGGCGCCGTGGTTCGTCCTGGGCGTGATGCTGTTCTCCTACGCCGTCCGCGCCGTCTACATCGAGTCCTGCGCGATGTTCACCCGCGGTGGCGTGTATCGCGTCGTCAAGGAGGCGATGGGGGGCACGCTCGGCAAGCTCTCCGTTTCCGCGCTCATCTTCGATTACGTGCTGACGGGCCCCATCTCAGGGGTCTCCGCGGGTCAGTACATCGTCGGCCTCGTGGCCCAGAGCCTCACGTACGTGGGGCATCCGTGGACCCCGTCACCCGCGACGGTCAACTCCTGGGCCGCGGTGATCGCCGTCGGCGTGACCACGTATTTCTGGTGGCGCAACACGCGCGGCTTGCACGAGTCGTCCGACGACGCCCTGCGGATCATGTACGTGACGACAGTCATGGTCGTGATGTTGATCGTCTGGTCGGGGATCACGATCTTGAGCCGCCCCGAGCAGCAGCGCCTGCCCCCCGCGCCTGTTCCCCGCAACCTCGTCTTCGACAAGGACGCGGTCGGCTGGATTCCGGACATGGCACCCCGCGTGCTCCAGCCGGAGGGAGCGTCCGCCGCCTCGACCGCCACCGCCTCTGAAGGTGCTGTGGAGGAGCGCTATCGGCTCTCGCCGGGTCGGCTGCTTGGCCTGTTGGGGATCCTCATCGCTTTCGGCCATTCCCTGCTCGCCATGTCCGGAGAGGAATCTCTCGCCCAGGTGAACCGCGAGCTCGAGTACCCGAAGCACAAGAACCTCATGCGCGCAGGGCTCGTCATCTTCGTCTATTCCCTCCTGTTCACGTCGCTCGTTTCCTTCTTCGCCTACGCGATCATCCCCGAGCACCTTCGCACCCAGTACAAGGACAACCTCATCAGCGGGCTCTCGATGTACCTGATTGGTCCCGAGTGGCTGAGGCTCGGCTTCCAGGCGTTCATCGTGCTCGTCGGGTTCCTCATGCTCGCGGGCGCGATCAACACCTCGATCATCGGGGCGAACGGCGTGCTGAACCGCGTGAGCGAGGACGGCGTCATGCCCACGTGGTTCCGCGAGCCGCACAAGAGATACGGGACGTCCTACCGGCTCATCAACCTCATCGTGGTGCTGCAGATCGTCGCCATCGTAGGATCGCGAGGCGAGACCTACACGCTCGGCGAGGCCTACGCGTTCGGCGTCATCTGGTCGTTCGCGTTCAAGGGCCTGGCCGTGCTCGTGCTGCGCTACAAGGACAGGAGCCCGCGGGAATGGAAGGTGCCGCTGAACCTCCGGCTCGACGGGTACGAGGCGCCGCTCGGCGTGGCCGCGATCACGACCGTCCTCTTCGTGCTGGCCTCGGTCAACCTCGTCACGAAGCAGGTCGCGACCGTGAGCGGGATCGCCTTCACCCTCGTGTTCTTCTCGCTCTTCCTGGCCTCCGAGCGGATGAACGAGCGGCGGCGGGGTGAGCGTCCCCACGTCGAGTCGGACGAGTTCCGCCTCGACACGCAAGAGACGATCTCCCCGGGCACGGTGGATGTCCGTCCCGGCAACACTCTCTGTCTCGTACGCGACTACAACACGCTGGACCATCTGAAATGGGCCCTGGACGCGACCGACACCGGGAAGAAGGATCTCGTGGTCATGACGGTCCGGGTCATGAAGGGCCCGGACGCCGGCTACGAAGGCCTGGCTGAGCACTCCGTCTTTGCCAGCTACGAGCAGCTCTTGTTCAGCCGCGTCGTCGCCTTCGCCGAGAAGGAGGGCAAGAAGGTCCACCTGCTCGTCGTACCCTCCGCGCACGTCTTCGACGCGATCGCACAAACAGCCTCCCAGCTCGACTCCGCGGAAATCATCGCCGGGCTGTCCTCGGTCATGACGGCTGGTGAGCAAGCCCGGTGGCTGGGCGGGGCGTGGGAGAGGCTCCCGAAGAAGACCCCGCGGCAGGTCTTGTTCCGTGTGGTCCGTCCGGACGGGACGACGGAGGACTTCGGGCTCGGCGCCCACCCACCGCGGCTCACGGCCGAGGACGTCGATCTCATCCACGACCTCTGGCTCGACGTCACGCACGAAGATGGGCTGCGGGACATCCACCATCGTGACGTGGTGGCTTTCGCCGTCGATCGACTCGCGCGCGACCTCCGGTTCGGCAAGCGCTCCAAGGTCCTGGAGGACTTGCGCCATGCGGCACGCCACTAGGCGGCGGCCGCGGTCTTTGTGATCTACGCTTCCCCTTCTCTGAGCCTGCTCGCGCGCGGCATCTACCTGCTTTCTCGATGGCTGCGACCGATTCCCTGAGCTCTTGTCGCGTTCCGACCCGCGACCTATCCTGAAAACGTAGCCAGGCGGCGGCTGGGGCGCTGCCATGCGGCGCCACCGCAGGGCATAGACCGACGGACGCTTTCTCGAGCAATGGAGCGTCGGACACCCGTTCGGTCTGTGCCTGGGGCCGGACCGTTTCCTCTACATGTCCGACGCGATCGCGGGGCGCATCCTGAAGATCTCGCTCGACGGGAAGGTGGTGGGGTCCTTCGAAGGCCCGCGGCCCGGGCAAGGTCCCCATTTCGACCCGCACGAGATCGCAGTGGGGCGAGACGGCTCGATGTTCACCGCGGAGGTGATCGGCTGGCGTGCTCGGAAGCTCCGATCTACCCTGGCCCCACCACCTCCAATCTCACCTGCCCCGTCCCCGGGCCGATGAGACCGATGGCTCGGGCCGCGCCCTTCGACAGGTCGATGACGCGGCCCTTGTGATTGGGGAAGCGATCGTTGATCCGCACGACGACGCTCCGGCCGCTGTCGACGAAGGTGACGCGGACGAGCGTGCCGAAGGCCCAGTCGAAGTGGGCGGCGGTGAGGGCGTCCTGGTCGTAGACCTCCCCGCTCGAGGTCCGGTTGCCGTCGTAGCCGGGGCCGTACCAGGAGGCGATGCCGGTCACCACGGTTCCCACCGGGGGCGAAACGGGCGGGGGGAACTGGACGCGCGGGCGCGAATGCTGGGCGGCGCAGGCGGAGACGAGGAGGGTCGCGGCGAGGAGGGCGGCGGCTCGGAGGGGACGCCCGGCCGTGCTCACGTGATCGCGTGGACTCGAAGCATGTTCGTGCCTCCCGCGGTGTGGGTCTGGCCGGCGAGCATGAGGATCGTGTCGCCCACCTTGACGACGCCGCGCTCCTTCAGCATCGCCTGGCCGTGCAAGATCATCTCGTCGGTCGTGATCTCGCGGGCGCCCGAGAAGTAGGGCACGACGCCCCACCAGAGCGCGAGCTGGCGGTAGACGACCTCGTGGCGGGTGATGGCCACGATGGGGGCGACGGGACGGAAGCACGAGACGAGGCGCGCCGTCGAGCCCGACTCCGTGAACACGACGATCAGCCGGCACTGCAGCTCCTCGGCCACGGTGGCGGCGACGCGGGCGAGGCTGCGGGCGACGAGCGGAGCGCTCGGGAGCTGCGTGGACGAAGCCCGCCGGCGCGTGGGGGAGTGGCGCAGCGTGAGGTGCTGCTCTGTGTAGCCGGCGATGCGCCCCATCGTCTCGACCGCGGCCACCGGGAAGCGGCCGGTCGCGGTCTCCGCGGAGAGCATCACCGCGTCCGTGCCGTCGAGGATCGCGTTCGCCACGTCCGAGGCCTCGGCGCGCGTGGGCCGCGGGTTCTCGATCATGCTCTCGAGCATCTGCGTGGCCGTGATCACCACCTTGCCCGCGGCGTTCGCGCTCTCGATGATCCTCTTCTGGAGCGTCGGCACCTCCTCCGTGCTCAGCTCCACGCCGAGGTCCCCGCGGGCCACCATCACGCCGTCCGCGGCCTCGAGGACGGCGGGGAGCTCGTCCACCGCCTCCCGCTTCTCGATCTTGGCGATGACCGGCGCCTTCGAGCCCGCGGCGGCCACGAGCGACTTCGCCTCCAGGACGTCCGCGGGCTGCCTGACGAACGACAGAGCCACGTAGTCGACGCCGTTGGCCAGACCGAAGGCGAGGTCGCGCCGGTCCTTCTCCGTGAGCGCGGGTGTGGACAGGCTGACGCCGGGGAGGTTCATCCCCTTGTTCGACTTCAGGCGGCCGCCGTGGACGACCTCGCAGGCGACCGTGCCCTTTTCCGTTCCCAGCACCCGCAGCTCGAGGTTGCCGTCGTCCAGGAGGATCCGGTCCGCCGGCTTCACGTCCCGGGGCAGCGCGTCGTACGTGGTGGAGATGAGGGCGGGCGTTCCCTCCACGGACTCGTCCGTGGTGATCGTGATCCGCGCGCTGTCCTTGAGCTCGATGCCCCCCGGGTCTCGCACGCGGCCGGTCCGGATCTTCGGCCCCGACAGGTCCTGGAGGAGCGCTATCGCCTTGTCCTTGCGCTCCGCGATCGCGCGCGCCGTCTGGATGATCTCGAGGTGGCCGGCGTGGTCGCCGTGCGAGAAGTTCAGGCGGAGGACGTCGGCGCCGGCGTCGATCAGCCGCTCGAGCGTCGCCGCGTCGCGCGACGCGGGGCCGATCGTGGCCACGATCTTGGTGCGGCGCATCCGGGATGAGTATACGGCCGTCGCGCGATCTTGCTCCCGGCTCGGCCGGCACGATAGAGTGCGCGCGGTCTCGAGAAAGGGGCGTTCATGATCTTGGCCTTCGTCTCGCTCCTGCTGCTGCAGGCCGCGACGCCCAGCCCGTCCCCGTCGTCTTCCCCCTCGCCGGCCGTCGAGGCCGAGAAGGCCAAGGACAAGAAAGAAGAAGAGGAGAAGCCGGTCGCGACGCGGCAGGAGCTGCGGCTCGCCGGCCGCGTCCTGAAGTACACCGTGACGACCGGCGTCCTTCCCCTCAAGAACAAGGACGGCGAGACCGAGGCGCGCATCTTCTTCATGGCCTACGTGGCGGACCGCACGGGAGGGGCCGAGGGCCGGCCGCTGACGTTCTCGTTCAACGGCGGGCCGGGGTCGTCGTCGGTCTGGCTGCACCTGGGGGCACTCGGACCCAAGCGCGTGGCCATGCGCCCGGACGGCGCCATGCCCCAGCCGCCCTACAAGCTCATGGACAACGAGCACACGTGGCTCGACGCGACCGACATGGTGTTCATCGATCCCGTGGGGACCGGCTACAGCCGGCCGGCGAAGCCCGACCTCGGCAAAAAGTTCTGGGGCCTGCAGGGCGATATCGAGTCGGTGGGGGAGTTCATCCGCCTCTACCTGACCCGCTACGAGCGCTGGAGCTCGCCGCTCTTCATGGTCGGCGAGAGCTACGGCACGACGCGGGCGGCCGGGCTCGCGGGCTACCTGGTCGACCGCGGGATCGCCTTCAACGGCGTCCTCCTCGTCTCGTCGATCCTCAACTTCCAGACGGCGCAG
>JBKPBQ010000001.1:0-11296 GCA_046726955.1 Acidobacteriota bacterium | reverse complement strand
CACTCACAGATCGTCGTCGGCAGCGTCAGATGTGTATAAGAGACAGCTTCGTGACCGGGGGCGTGGTCTCGTCGCTGGGCAAAGGCCTGGCCTCGGCCTCCATCGGCTGCCTGCTGGAGGGCCACGGCTTCCAGGTCGCCATGATGAAGTGCGACCCCTACATCAACGTGGATCCTGGGACCATGAGCCCGTACCAGCACGGCGAAGTCTATGTGACCGACGACGGCGCGGAGACCGACCTCGACCTCGGGCACTACGAGCGCTTCACGCACTTCGTGACCTCCAAGTCCTCCAACATCACCACCGGGAAGATCTACGGCTCGGTGATCGCGAAGGAGCGCCGCGGCGACTACCTTGGGCGCACCGTGCAGGTGATCCCCCACATCACCGACGAGATCAAGGC
The DNA here is from genome assembly GCA_046726955.1 of Acidobacteriota bacterium. GTDB lineage: Bacteria > Acidobacteriota > Vicinamibacteria > Fen-336 > Fen-336 > CAVPGH01. The sequence continues at coordinate 10,893 of JBKPBQ010000001.1, read as the reverse complement.
CGCGATCCGCGCGGCGGCCACGGGGTCGACGGGCGAGGCTGCGGACGTCGTGATCGTGGAGATCGGGGGAACCGTCGGCGACATCGAGAGCCTGCCCTTCCTGGAGGCGGTGCGGCAGTTCCCCCAGGACGTGGGCCGCGACAACGCGATCTTCGTGCACCTCGCGCTCGTCCCCTACATCGCCACCGCCCACGAGCTCAAGACGAAGCCCATGCAGCACAGCGTGCGCGAGCTGCGGGCCATCGGCATCCATCCCCACATCCTCCTCTGCCGCACCGACCGCTACCTTTCCCCCGACATCAAGGCCAAGCTCGCGCTCTACTGCGACGTGCCCGAAGAGGCCGTGATCACCGCCAAGGACGTGGACTCCATCTACGAGGTCCCGCTCGTGCTCTCGGGCGAGGGGCTGGACGCGATCGTGCTGAAGTCGCTGGGGCTGCGCAGCCAGGGGCGGGACATGTCGGCCTGGGAGGCGCTCGTCCAGAAGGTCAGGAACCCGAAGGGCGAGGTCGTGATCGGGATCGTCGGCAAGTACGTCTCCTTCGAGGACTCCTACAAGAGCCTCAACGAGGCGCTCACGCACGGCGGGTTCGCGAACGACGTGAAGGTCGTGCGCCGCTGGGTGGAGTCGGAGGAGCTCACGTCCGCCAACGCGCAGGCCAAGCTCGGCGGCGTGGACGGGATCCTCGTGCCCGGCGGCTTCGGCACCCGCGGGACGGGAGGCATGGTGGCGGCCGCGGAGTTCGCGCGGCGGACGAACGTGCCCTACTTCGGGATCTGCTACGGCTTCCAGTGGGCGGTCACCGAGTTCGCGCGGAACGTCTGCGGCCTCTCCAGCGCCAACTCCACCGAGGTGGACGAGAACGCCGAGCACAAGGTGATCTACAAGCTGCAGGACCTCCTCGGGGTGGACGACCTCGGGGGAACGATGCGCCTCGGCTCCTACGTCTGCCAGCTCAAGCCCGGCTCGCGGGCGGCGCGGATCTACGGGGCGAGCGAGATCAAGGAGCGCCACCGCCACCGCTTCGAGTTCAACAAGCAGTACGAGGGGTGCCTCTCCGACGCGGGGCTCGTGATCTCGGGCAAGACCCCGGACGGGAAGTTCGTGGAGATCGCCGAGCTGCCCGACCACCCGTGGTACATCGCGGTGCAGTACCACCCCGAGTTCAAGAGCAAGCCGCTCACTCCCCACCCGCTCTTCGCGGACTTCGTCCGCGCGAGCCTGGAGCACCGCGAGGAGAAGCGGGGCGAGACGACGGCCGCCGTCTCCGTCGCGCGTTGAAGCCGGTCCTCGCCGGCGACGCGCTCTGGCGCGCCTTCACGCGCGGCAAGGGGCTCTTCCTCATCGCGGGCCCCTGCGTGATCGAGAACCCACGTCACCCGGGCCAAGTCGCGGCGCGGGTCAAGGCGATCACGAGCAAGCTGGGCATCCCTTACGTCTTCAAGGCCAGCTTCGACAAGGCCAACCGGTCGAGCCTGGGTTCCTATCGGGGCCCGGGCCTCGAGATGGGCCTCGAGATCCTCGCCGGCGTGCGCGAGCGGCACGGCGTCCCGATCCTCACCGACGTGCACGAGGTCGCGCAGGTCGAGGCCTGCGCGCGCGTGGCCGACGTCCTGCAGATCCCGGCGTTCCTCTGCCGCCAGACCGACCTCGTGGTGGCCGCGGCGCGCACGGGCAAGATCGTGAACGTGAAGAAGGGACAGTTCATGGCTCCCTGGGACATGAAGGGAGTCCTCGAGAAGGCCGCGGCCACCGGAAACCGGAGGATCATGGTGACCGAGCGCGGCTTCACGTTCGGCTACAACAACCTCGTCGTGGACATGCGGTCCTTCCCTGCGCTACGAAGCCTCGGCTTCCCCGTCGTCTTCGACGTCACGCACAGCGTGCAGCGGCCGGGGGGACTCGGCGACCGCTCGGGGGGCGACGCGCACTTCATCGACACCCTCGCCCCTGCCGGCGTCGCCGCGGGCGTGCACGGCCTGTTCATGGAAGTTCACGAGAACCCCGCGCGCGCCCTCTCCGACGGGCCCAACGCCTACCGCCTCGGCCGCCTCCAGCGCCTCCTCGAGCGTCTCCTCCGCGTGGAGAACGCGGTCTCCGCCTGAGCCCGGGCGCTCAGTCCGCGCCGGGGCGGACGACCTCGTAGACCGCGAACTCGCCGTTCTCGAGGAAGGGCCGCAGCCACACCCGCGAGCCCGACCGCGCGCCCGGGGGCAGCGGCCCGTCGAGACGGTCGGCCACCACGTAGCGCGCGCGCCAGGCGACGAGCGGCTCCGGGTCGAACCCTCCCGCATGCCAGCGTGCCCAGAAGCCGTCCTGCACTGCGCGCGTGTCCGCGATCGCGGCCGGCTCCAGGACCACGTACGGGAAGACCTCGAGTGAGAGGCCGTGCACGCGCCCGAGCGCGACGAGGGGCTGCGTGACGTACTCCCGGGCCCACACGACGTCGCCCGGTCGGGCGTGCTCGCCCACGCGGTCCACGACCTCCACGAGGGCGGGCGAGAGCCGTCCCTCCTCGCGCACCGCGAGCTGGTAGCCGAAGTACTGCACGCCGGAGGCGAACGCCGCGAAGAGCGCGGCGGCCCAGGCGAGCGCCTTCCCCGCGGGGGAGAGCCGGGCGGTCGCGCGCCGCAGCACCTCGACGACGAACATCCAGGCCAGGTACTTGGCCTGGACGTAGAACCAGACCGAATTGTTGTACTGCCGGCTCGGCGGCACGCCCGGGACGACGATCGCGCAGGTCAAGGTGACGATCGGCCCCAGGAGGACGAACACCGCCATCGCCACCCGGAAGGGGTCCTCCCGGAGAGCGCGGACGATCACGGGCAGCGCGAGCACGCGTACGCCGAACGATCCGACGAGATAGGGGAGGAGGCCGACGAACACGAACTCGACGAGGCCCAGGACGTCGAAGCCGTCGGTGACGAGCGCGCGCAGCGGCGCGAGCCAGGGCGCGTCCCAGAGTCCGGTGCGGACGAGAAAGCCCGGGACATAGGGCCACGGCTCCAGGAGGAAGCGCACCCGTGGAGCGCCGGCTCCCCGGCCCATGAGGAGCGCCGAGGGCAGGAGGAGCAGGCCGCACGCGGCGACGAATACGAGGAGCCGCCCATCGCGCTCCCGCGCCCACGCCACGACGCCGGCGAGGCCCAGCGCGGCCAGCAGGTGCGCGGCCGTGAAGACCTTGTAGTGCGCGAGGAGCAGCACGAACCCCGCGGCGAGCGCGAGCCACCCTCCCTTCTCCCCGCGCTGGGCGTAGCGGAGGCACAGCAGCACCGCGGCCAGAACCCCGAGTGCCGGGAGCATCGGGTTCAGCATGTACAGCGACGCCGTCGTGGGCATTCCGAAATAGGCGGTGGACCAGGGGACTCCATCACCCCGGAGAGCGCCCGGGATCCACGAGAAGTCCTCGCCGAAGAGGACGAGCAGCGAGGCGAGGGCGGCCCCGCTCGTCGAGCCGAGCCAGTCGCGCGCGGCCGCGAAGAGGACGAGCGCCGTGGTGACGGTGAGGAGCGTGGGCACGATGCGCACGCAACCGTCGGTGAGCGCCGCGCCGAAGGCGGCGAACACCGCGGGGAGCACGTCCATCGTGTAGTGGTAGGACGTGGCCTGGCCGGGGAGGAACGGGATCGCGGGGGGGATGGAGTGGGTCACCTCCTGCGACATGGAGGCGTGCAGCACGAGATCGGGCAGCGCGTAGAAGCGGAAGCCCCCGTCGGCGAGAGGGGCGAGGTTGGCGTAGTAGAGCGGCAGGAAGGTGAGCGGCAGGAGGCTCAGCGCCACCACCGACAGGGGGACGAGCGTCGCCGGGCGGCGGACGGCGGCGCGAAGGGCGAGCAGCCTTTCCCGCTGGCGCGGCCAGGTGCGGGCCGCCGCGACGAGGCAGGCGAGCGGCCAGAGGACGAAGGCGGCGCGCGCGTCGAGCCACCCGGCGAGCCAGTAGGCGAGTGCGGCCGCGCCCGTGCCCGCGACGAGGGAGAGCGCGAGATCATCGAGGGCTCGAGCCCGCACGCGCGCGAGGTCGAGGACGATCGCGCCCGGCACGACCACGAGCACGACGGCGAGCGCCGCCCAGGCGAGGAGCGCCGGGAGCGGACCGCCCGGAGCCCAGGCCGCGACGAGGCTTGCCGCGACGGCCGAGGCTCCCAGGGGACTCATTCGCTGCGCGAACGAGATACTAGTACCATCGGCGCTGCCATGTCCCGCGAGACGGCCCGCAAGGTTCTCGAGATCGAAGCGGAGGCGATCCGCGAGCTCGTCCCCCGTCTCGACGAGCGCTTCGATCGCGCGGTGGACCTCCTCGCGGGCTGCGCGGGGCGCGTGGTGGTCACGGGGATGGGCAAGAGCGGCCTCATTGCCCAGAAGATCTCGGCGACGCTCGCCTCCACGGGCACGCCGTCGCTCTTCCTGCACCCCGCGGACGCCATCCACGGCGACCTCGGCCGGATCGTGAAGGGAGACGTCGCCCTCGCCATCTCCTACAGCGGCAACACGGAGGAGATCACCGCGCTCTTCCCGTGGGTGAAGCGGCTGGGCGTCCCTTTGATCGGCCTCACCGGCAATCCGCGCTCCGCGCTCGCCGCCGCCGCCGACGTGCACCTCGACGTGGCCATCCGCGCCGAGGCCTGCCCGCTCGGCCTCGCCCCCACCGCCTCCACCACCGCCGCCCTCGCCATGGGGGACGCGCTCAGCATGGCTCTCCTCGAGCGGCGCGGGTTCACGCCGGAGGACTTCGCCGTGCTCCACCCGGGAGGCCGGCTGGGCAAGAAGCTCCTGCGCGTCGAGGACCTGATGAAGACGGGCGAGCAGATCCCGCGCGTCCTCCCCGCGACGCTCATGAAGGACGTGCTCTTCGAGATGACGCGCAAGCGGCTGGGGCTCACGACCGTGGTCGACGAGGACGACCGGCTGCTCGGCATGATCTCGGACGGCGACCTGCGCCGCCAGATGGAGCGCCACGGCTACACGCTCCTCGACCGCACCGCGGACGAGTGCATGACCCGCGAGCCCGTGCGCATCGGCCGGCGCGAGCTCGCCACGAGCGCGCTCGACATCATGGAGTCGCGGAAGATCACGGCCCTCCTTGTGACGAACGGCAACGGCGTCATCGAGGGCGTCCTGCACCTCCACGACCTGTGGAAGACCGAGATGATATGAAGGACGAGGCCCTCCGCGAGCGCTGCCGCGCGCTGAAGCTCGTCCTCTCCGACGTGGACGGCGTGATGACGGACGGGACGGTGCTCATCCTCCCCGACGGGCTGGAGGCCAAGGCCTTCCACATCCGCGACGGCCTCGCGGTCGTGCTCGCCCACCAGGCGGGCTTGCGCACGGGGCTCCTGTCCGGCCGCGAGTCCGTGGCCGTGGCCCGGCGCGCCGCCGAGCTCGGCATGGCGGTGGTGCGCCAGGGCGTGCGCGACAAGAGGAAGGCCCTCGCCGAGATCGTGGCCGAGCTCGGGATCACCCCGCGCGAGGTCGCCTACGTCGGCGACGACCTCAACGACCTGCCGGTGTTCGCGGAGGTCGCGCTCTCCGCCGCTCCCGCGGACGCGCCGTTCGAGGTGCGCTCCCAGGCGTTCATGGCCCTCGACACGGCGGGAGGACGCGGCTGCTTCCGGGAGTTCGTCGAGGCGATCCTGCGCGCGCGCGGAGACTGGGAGAAGGCGGCCGCCGCCGTCGGCTCGACGCTGCCCTGAAGCCATGAGCGGCGGCGCCGCGTGACGGACACCGCGCTCCTCGCGGTGGCGGTGGCGGCCGCCGGCGGCGTCCTGGCCGGCGCCCTCTGGGCCGCGACCCGCACTCGCGGGCTCCGCGGACACCTGCGCTCCCCTGCCTCCGCGCACTACATGCAGGGGCTGCACTACCTGGCCACGGGCCAGGTCGAGCTCGCGGTGAGCGAGCTCGCGAAAGTGGTGCGCGAAGACCCGGGAGCCGTGGAAGTGGCCCAGGTCCTGAGCCACCTCGTCCGCGAGGCGGGCCAGGTGGAGCGCGCGATCCAGCTCCACCAGGGGCTCCTCGCCCGCGCCGACCTCACACGCTCGGAGCGCGCGCACGTGCTCGCGAGCCTGGGGACCGACTTCCGCAAGGCGGGGTTCCTGGACCGCGCCGCCCAGGCCTACGGCGAGGCCCTCGACGTCGACCCGGGGAACATCCACGCGCTCATGGGCGAGCAGAAGCTGCACGAGGAGCAGCGGCAGTGGCAGCAGGCGTTCGAGGTGCAGTCGCGCATCTCGCGCCTGCGCAAGACGAACGACAGCCTCGTCCTCGGACACCTCCAGGCCGAGATCGGGCGGGAGGCGCTGCGCCGCGGCCAGGAGGAGGCGGCGGAGGCCGCATTCAAGACCGCGATCAGCCTCGACCGTCGCGTCTTTCCGGCGCACCTCGGCCTCGCCGGCCTCTACGAGAAGCGCGAGCCCAAGCGGGCGGCCGCGATCCTGGAGGACGCGATCGCGGTGGCTCCCGAGCGCGCCTACCTCGCCTTCGAGCCCCTGGCCCGCGCCTACTCGGCCTGCGGCGAGCCCAGGCGCTTCGCGGCGCTCTGCGAGCGGCTCATCCGCCAGGATCCCCAGGACTGGCGGGCCCGGCTCGCCCTGGCCCGCCACCTCCGCGAGCAGGGCAAGGCGGAGGAGGCGCTCGGCCTGCTCGTGCGCGCGGTCGAGGCCAATCCCCAGGCCCTGCTCGCCCACCTCGAGGTCTGGCGCACGCTCAAGGCACTCGGCGTCCTCGGGGACGCCGAGTCGCGCTACGTCTCCGTGGCCGAGGAGTCAGCCTTCTACGTGGACCCCCACATCTGCACCGCCTGCCGATACCGCGCCGACGACATGCTCTGGCGGTGTCCGCACTGCCACGAGTGGAACACGTTCGTCGAGGAGCGGCTCGCTCCGGCGGCGGCCGCGCGGTGAGCCGGTGCTCTGCTAAGGGCGGGCTCTCGCCCAACCCAGCAGTCTCGGTAGCGGCGCGAGCGACGTAAGCTCCGTGAGCTCGCGCGGGCTCCCGGGGAGCGCGCGGAAGAGGTCGGCGTCGAAGGAGAAGAGCGTCCCCGGGCGGCGCACCAGGAAGAGCCGGCCGAACCCGGCGGCGGCCGCGCCCGCGAGGTCGCGGTGCGGGTTGTCCCCGACCATGGCCAGGGCCGCGGGCGGCAGTCCCAGCCGCGAGGCCACGTCCGCGAAGCCGCGGCCGTCCGGCTTGTCCGCTCCCGACTCGCGCGCGTAGACGACGGCGTCCACGAGGTCGGGAATCGGCGACCGCTCGATCTTGGCCCGCTGCGACGCCGGGGGGTTGTCCGTGAGCACGCCGAGCTTGAGGCCCCGCCGGCGCAGCGTGACGAGCGACGGGAGGACGTCCGGGAAGACGGCGCAGGCCGGAGGCTCCACAGCGCGGTAGGCGGCGACGAGCGCGTCCTTCGCGGCGTCGGCGAGGCCGAAGTGGGCGGCGAGGGCGTCGAAGAGCTGCCAGGTCTGCCCCTCCTCGAGCAGACGCAACCCCCCGCGCAGGAAGACTTCGCGAGCCGGCAGCTCCGAGGCCCGAGCCTGGTGGACGAGCTCGAGCTTGGCCACGATCCAGTCCTTGTGCGGGATGAGCGTGTCGTCGAGGTCGAACACGACGCCGCGGATCGCGCCCCGGGGCCCCGAGGGCTCCGGCTCGACGCGGAGGTCCTCGAGATGACGCACGGACCGCACGTGGACGCGCGCCGGCTTCTTCGCCTCGAGGCCGGGGAGCACGGAGGCGCAGACGTGGAGGGCCGGGTTGAACCCGGTGCCGCACCAGTGGGTGGCCGAGGTGCCGAAGCGCGGGTTCACGTCGGAGAGGTAGACCTCGCCACCCCGCGTCAGGAGCTGGACGTTCAGGACGCCCCGGGCCCCGAGGCCGCGCGCGAGCTCGACGAGTGACGACACCGCGGCACGGGCCTCGGGATGCTCCACCGTCTCGGAGACGACGGCGAACCCACCGGACGTGCGAACGCGACGCCGGATACCGATCGCCGACGCCGCGCCTTCGGGCTCGATCGCGAAGTCGGCGGAGAGCTCGTCCGCTCCCTCCAGGTAGGGCTGCAGCACGTGGCTCTCGAGGATCTCGCGGCGGGCGGCGAGGTCTTCACGCGACCTCAGGATCGCGACCCCGCGTCCTCCCCATCCGCCCGCCGGCTTCGCGATCAGGGGAAAGGCGGCCTCGGCGGTGCGGGGATCGATCGGCGCGAGAACGGGAAGTCCGGCCTCCGCCAGCCGGGGGTAGAGACGCCGCTTGTCCTCCACGACGTCCAAGAAGGCCGGATCGCTGACCGCGACCGCGACACCCCGCTCGCGAAAGCGCGCGCGCGCCGCGGCGAGCGTCCGGAGCTCGTAGGCGGTGGCGGGGAAGACGAGCCGCGCGTCCTCGGCCGCGCAGATCCCGAGCAGGGCGGCCAGGAACTCCTCGCCACGCGCAATCTCCGGGACCACGTGGGCGGCGTCCACGAAATAGCGGGTGACGTTCTCCGCGTGGCAGTCGGCGAGGACGATCCGCACGCGCGGCGACTCCCGCAGCGCCTGCACCAGCCCCAGTCCCTGGAATCCGCCTCCGGAGACGACGAGAACGGTGAGGACCGGAGTCAACGAGTGGTCTCGAGGTATATCGCGTTCGCTATCTCGGGGTGGCCGGCTCCGACGGTGAAGAACGCCCTTTCGATTTCCGGGGGAAGGCCGAGGCTCCGGAGCTGCCCGGTGGTCAGGCACTTCAGGAAGACGCCTTCGGTCTTCGTGATGCGCAGGCCCGCGCCCTCGACGAGCAGGCTCAGCGAGGCGAGGTCGAAGTAGCGCTGGTGGCCGAGCTCCAGGTCCTCCGGGCTCAACCGATAGACGTCGTCGAGGAGGCCCGCGGCGTGGCCGAAGAGGCGGTGCAGCGAGCGCGCGTTGGGGACGACGACCACCATGAGACCGCCGGGCCGGAGGAACCCCGCGAACCGCCGGATCACGAGGTCGGGATCGTCCACGTGCTCGAGCACGAAGCCCATCTCGATCGCGTCCACCGGGCCCGCCGGCGTGAAGCTCTCGAAGTACGAGTGCACGAGCCGCACGGCCGGAGGCAGCACGGTCGTCTCCCGGAGCTCGGCGATGCGCGCGGCCGAGCCCTCCACGATCGTGTACGACTCGAGCCTGTCCCCGAGCGATTCGAGCAGGCGCCGGCTCACCACCTGGTGGCCGATGCCCAGGCTCAGGAGCGAGCGGGCTCCGGAGCGGCGCAGCGCGTCCACCAGGCGCTCCGCGTACCAGGCGAGCATCCGGAGGTTCTCGTCGTGGAACTTGAACTCCGGCCGGTACCCGGTCGCCTTGTCGAGCTCGTTCTCGGCCACGGTCTCGCGCTCAGGAGGCGACGGAGCGCGCCTCGCCGGCGTGGCGCACCACGTCGCGCACCACGAAGAGCGGCCGCCCCTTCGTCTCGTTGAAGATCTTCGAGAGGTAGATCCCGATCACGCCGATGAAGGCGATCGTCGCTCCTCCCAGGAACCAGATCGACACCATGATCGAGGACCAGCCGAGGGAGATCGTCTCCGGCTCCAGGACCTTCCAGACGAAGAGGCCCAGCCCGGCGAGGACCGAGAGCGAGGCGATCCACACTCCGCTCAGGAAGATGAGGCGAAGAGGGTAGCTCGTGAACGACGTGACCGCCTCGATGAAGAGCGAGGCCAGGCGGGCCGCGGTGTAGGTCGAGGCGCCCTTGCGCAGGCCCTTCTCCACGGGGTGTGCGACCTGGCGGTAGCCGAGCCAGGCGTAGCTGCCGGCGAGGAAGAGATTGCGGTCGGGCAGGGTGAGGAGCGCGTCCACGTACCGCCGGCTCATGAGCCGCACCGTGCAGGGGTTCTCGGGCACGCGCGTCTCGGAGAGCGCGTTGAACAGCTTCCAGAACACCCCGCCGAAGAGCCGCCGGCCGAGCGTCCCCTTGCGGATCCGGCTCTGGCCGAAGACCACGTCGGCGCCCGTCGTCTCGAGCTCCCGCGTGAAGTCGGGAAGCCACTCCGGCTTCTCCTCGAGGTCCGTGTCGATGATGAACACGCGCCGTCCCCTCGCGTGCCCGAGGCCGGCCACCGCTGCCTGATGGTGGCCGAAGTTGCGCGAGAGCTCGACGAGCACCACGCGGGGGTCCTGCCGGACGAGGCCGCGCACCACGTCCGCGGAGCGGTCGGGGGAGCCGTCGTCCACGAAGACGATCTCGAAGCTGCCCCCGAGCGACTCCGCGGCGGCGGTGATGCGCCGGTAGAACTCGAGGACGTACGGCTCCGATCGGTAGAGGGTGGAGACGACGCTGAGGTCGGGTAAAGTCCCGCTCACGCGCCCTCTCGCCAGCCGCCCCAGATCATGCTCCCCGACTCCGGCCCCTTCATGAAGAGGAGGTCGAGGATCGTCACCTCGGGATCGTAGGGCGGGTGGAGCTGCTCGTACTCGGGATAGTCGTAGGTCATGTACTCGAGCGTCACGCCCGAAGCCTTCACCTTCTCCTCGTCGATGTAGTCACGGGCGGAGGGGCCGCTGATGTAGTGGTCGGCCCCCACCGCGCGGAGGAGGGCCAGGAGGCGGTCCGTCTTCGTCCCCTCGACCGCGAGCTCCGACGACCGCATGAACTTCGTGTGCGTGATCCCGAGCTCCCAGGCCAGGGCCACCGTGAGGTCGATCGTTAAGTCGGCGAGGCACTCGTCCCGGCGAGCGTAGAACTCCTCGAGGAACGGACGGTACCGCTCGTAGTAAGGGGCCTTCTTGTACGAGTGCTGGATGGTCGACCAGTGCTTGCGGCTCCAGGGGCGGTCCCAGGAGATGCGGATGTCCTTGATGGACGTGCCCGCGAGCTGGACCCCCTGGCTCAAGACGGGGATGGTCAGCCACTTGGAGCCCCCCGGCGTCTTGATCCGGTTGCGGTTGCGCCAGCCC